>JAKAZJ010000211.1 GCA_021826565.1 Pseudomonadota bacterium
CGTCAGATCGTAGCCGGTGGACGATTTGCGCACCCGGCCGCCGGTGCGGATGACGCGCCCATCGGCCAGCGCCACGGTGAGGCCGAGCACCGCCTCTCGCATCGTGCCATAGCGGACCGCGTTGGTGCCGGAGGCCCGCGTCGCGCACATGCCGCCCAGCGTGCACGCCGCGGTGCCGGGATCGACCGGGAAGAACAGACCGGTGTCGCGCAGATGGGTGTTGAGCTGGGCACGGGTGACGCCGGCTTGCACGCGGCAGTCCATATCCTCCTGGCTGACCGACAGGATGGTGGTCATGCGCGACAGATCGAGCGTGATGCCGCCGCGGACCGGGGTGACATGACCTTCCAGCGAAGTACCGGCGCCCCAGGGGATCACCGGTACGTGGTGCAGGTTGCACAGCGCCAGCAGCCGCGCGGCTTCATCCGTGGGAGTGGTGCTCGCGCAGCGTGGCGTTGGTGGTCAGGCGGTCGCCGAGATGGTCGCGCGCGGCGGCGATGACGGTTTCGAGCGAGGTGGGCATGGGGGCGTCTCCGGGGGATTGGGCCCGGTACGGTTGTAGCCTGATGGCGGGCAGCGGGCGATGGGGTGAGTCGGCCGAGATGACACCGGCGTGCCGCTTCGATTTCGTCGCAATCCCCAGGCCCACGCGCACTTCGATGATGTGGGAATGGAGATACGGCAACCGACGAGTTATCGCGCTAACGCCTTTGCCATTTCGAAGCGCCTGGCCAATTCATCCCTTGAATACGGTTTCTCGATGAAAGCGCATGAATCGTGGATTGGGTCGCGAGTCCGGTCGTGTCGGGGTGAGCAACTTGCCGTTGGGATTCAGCAGCCGTTGGATCGTGTCCGGTACGCGATCCCGCGCCGTCAAGATTGTGAGATCGTCATCCATCGACAGGAGGCCCCGGTCGAACATCCAATGAACCGTCCCGCTAAGCGCCAAACCATTGCGGACGGTATCAGGCCCCGCCTGCGCTACTGGATGAATATGGGCCGCCTGAACTTCGGAGCGACCGCCGCCATTGATTATCTTCAGGCCCGTGAAGGCGCAGGTATCTTCATATGCGGACTTGACGGCGACGGCAAAAGCCGCGTCCCGGAAAGGTCGCGCGATCACACGTTCAACGATGGGACGTTCGAAAGGGACCTGGTCCTCGGCAAGACCAGCCATTGCGGGTCGGGACGTAGATTCCGAACCCAGGATGCTTACAAAACCCGCCTGCAGAATCCGATCGTACTCTGCATCAGGAATGGTTCGTACTGCTCGCCCGAATGCACCCTTGCTTGTACCGCCATCGGGTTTGCGCAAGGCGGATTCGTAGTAGAAATCCGCGCCCTCGCGAAAGGGAACCGGCCTGCTGAACTCGAGATATCCCGACACAAACGCGTAAAAATGATCTGGGAGTGTTGGATGTTGTTGGATCGACTCGACCCTCGCGGTTGCGAAATAGACTTGCCGGCCGCCGCGGCTACTGGGACCGCTATCAGACCGACGGGGTTCATAATATACAATCCAGTCACGGGCAGCCGCTTCCACTTGCCGTAAGTAGATGCGCGGGAAATGATAATGGGCCTCCGGCCTGTCGTCATACGCCGGATCGACCTTCGTTGTGAAAATCGCCTTTGACACCTTCCACCTTCTTCACCCAGACGTTCCCGGGTGCCTATCTGACTGATGAAGACCGCGGAACGCAAGCCAGGGGTAAGACCATCGGCGCCACCAAGCGCGCTGAAGGTGCCGGCCGCGCACGGCCTTATGTCAATCTGCGCCGCCGACCCGCCGCAGCCATGACCGGCGGAACACGTCACGCCGCGATCCGCGCCGTCAACGCCCCGCGCCGCGCCCCCTTCCCACCAGGCACACCGCCGCCGATGCCCCCACCGCGGCATAGATGGTCACCAGACCCGCCGCGCGCCCGCCATCATTGCCACCAGCAGCGGCCCCACGAAGGACCCGAAGCACCCCATGCCCATCGCCCAGCCCACCCCGGTCGATCGGCTCGCGGTCGGGTAGAACAACGTCGCCACAGGGATCGGGCTGGAACTGCTCGCATCCAGGAACAACCCCCTTGGGCCCCTGCAACGCGGCGAGGCCGATCGATTGCAGATCAAGCCCGTCCAGCAGCGCCGCCAGACCGCACAGCAGCAGCACGCGCCATTGCGGCGCGCCAAGCAGTTGAACGTCGCTCAGCGCGGCGATATCGGCGATCGGGCGCCGGCCGTCGGTTCCCCCGGTGCTCGGGGAGGGCGCAAGGCTCGCCCCAGCACCCGGTCCAGCGCATAAGCCCCGCCGCCCCGCAGCGCGAAGGCAAATGCGAACACGCCCATCAGGAACGGGTATTCCATACCGTGATGGACCCATTCCCAGCGCGGCCACAGCACCACGAAGCAGATCACCGCCATCTCGACCGCGATCATCGCCGCCGCCACGCGGGTGAACAACCCGGCAGCGAGCGCCAACCCACCGAAGAACTCCAGGCACCCGACCACCACCGCCAGCGTCAGCGGCGCCGGCCAGCCGAGATGGCCGAAGTTCTGCGCGGTATGGACCAGATCGTGCCCGAACAGCTTGCCCGCCCCGTGCGGCACCAGGACCAGCCCCAGCGCGACCCGCATCAGCGTCTCCGCCGGCGCGGCGGCGGCGGCGTAGAACCGGGACAGGCCGGGGAACCAAGGACGCTCGGGCGGGTCACGCATCGTTCCCGCCGGGCTAGAAATGCAGGCGATCGATGGAGGTCAGGGTCACATGCAGCGAGACCACCGGCGCGTGGCTCATGTTCCAGGTCACGTATTGCTCGGTATAGGCGAGATGCGAGGACATCCCGTCCACCGGCAGCAGCACGCGATAGCCAAGCAGCGCGGCGTGGCTGGCGGTGTACATCACCGCGCCGTCGGCCGCCGAGCCGACCGGGATGATGGTCTTGATGCCATGCGCCTTCAGGATCCCCGCAAGATCGGTGTGCAGGAACTTGTCCGGACCGCTCTTGACCACCGGTTCGTTGCCCAGTGGCTTCACCGCTGGCAGCACGTCGGCGGTGCTCTTGTTCACCACCACCAGGCTGTAGATCACCAGCATCTTATGCGCGCGGGCTTCTTGCAGCAGCTTCGCAACCCCCGGCAGCGTGGCGAGGCAGCGCGGCCGGTACGGCGTGGTGCAGACCGGCTTCACCAGATCGAGCACCAGCAACGCGGTGGTGTGCGGATCGACCGTCACGGTCTGCAAGGCCGGCGCCGGTGGCGCCTTGATCGCATTCCATTCGTCAACGATCGTGCGTGCCGAAGCGGCGGTGGCGCCGGCAAAAAACGCCGTTGTCAGCAGTGCGGCGGCAAGCAGCGCATTGCGGTATCTCATATTGCTATCCTTCAGCTGTGCGACGCGGATCGAGCCGCTTGGTTATCAGTCATGTCATTGTCGCGCGCAGCCGTCCAGCCATGGGCGATCCCATCGTGACCGGGGGGGCCGCGGAGGTTGCCCGTCCGGGACGAGGGGCTTATGGCGCCGACATGACCCAGCCCGAACCCGAACTCCGCCGCCTGCTCGAAATCATGGCCGCCCTGCGCCACCCTGAGACCGGCTGCCCATGGGACAAGGTGCAGGACTACGCCTCGATCGCGCCATACACGATCGAGGAAGCCTACGAAGTCGCCGACGCCATCGCGCGGCGCGATTTCCCGGCGTTGCAGGACGAGCTCGGCGATCTGCTGTTCCAGGTGGTCTATCACGCCCGCCTGGCGGAAGAAGACGGCCGCTTCGCCTTTGCCGATATCGCCCGCGCGATTGCCGACAAGATGATCCGCCGCCACCCGCATGTGTTCGGTGACGCGGCCGCGCGCGAGGCCGCTGCCCACGCCACGGCGTGGGAGACGCAGAAGGAAGCGGAACGCCAGGCCCGGGCGGAAACCGGCACGCTCGCCGGGGTGCCGGTCGCGTTGCCGGCGCTGACGCGGGCCGAGAAACTTACCAAACGCGCCGCCCGCGTCGGCTTCGATTGGCCGGACGCCGGCGCCGTGCTGGACAAGCTGGAGGAGGAGGCGGCGGAACTCCGCGCCGAACTCCCCGCCGCCGATCCCGCGCGGCTCGCGGACGAACTGGGCGACCTGCTGTTCGTGCTGGCCAATCTCGGCCGCAAGCTCGGCCTCGACCCCGAGGAATGTTTGCGCGGCGCCAACCGCAAATTCGCGCGTCGGTTCGCGGCGATGGAACAAGCGTCGGAACGCGCGGGGCGCGGGCTTGCGGAACAGACCCTGGCGGAGATGGAAGCCGGCTGGCAGACGGTGAAGGCGGCGGAGCGGGCCGGCTAGCCGAACATCTCTCCCAGTCGGCGGATCGAGCCCAGCACGCGCTCCTGCGGCAGGCCCGGCCATTGCACGCGCATCACGAAGTGGTTGACGCCCAGCCGTTCCTGCCAGCGGGCGATGTCCTCCTTCACCGAGACTTTGTCGCCGATGATGAAGCGATCGCGCGCCATTTCCTCGAAGCTCATGTTGGCGGTCGGGCTTTCCATGCCCCAGGCGGCGTAGGAATTGTATTTGTACTCCAGCGCGGCGCGACATTCTTCCATCGCGGTGGCGTGGGAAGCGCCGACATAGCATTCGCGCGCGATCGGGAACTCGGCCGCGGTGCGGCCATGTTCGACAAGCGCGGCGCGATAGACCGCCATCAGCGGCTCCGTGGCGCCGAGCGTGGTGGCGTTGGCGATCAGCCAGGCATCGCCGATGCGCGCGGCGCGCTTCACCGCGGCCTCCACCAGGCCCGCCACCCAGACCGGCGGGCCACCGGGGCGGGTGGGTTTCAGGCTGATCGCGTGGTCGGTGACGCGGTAGAACTTGCCTGCAAAGGTCACCTTCTCGCCGGTCCAGAGCTGGCGCATCAGCGCCACGCTTTCGGTGAAGC
>JAKAZJ010000212.1 GCA_021826565.1 Pseudomonadota bacterium
GGAAGGGTTCCAAGGGCCTCCCCTTGGCAGGGGGTCCAGGGGGGCGGCGCCCCCCTGGCCTTGCTTCCCTTCCGCCCCCTCATCACAACCGCGGCAGCGCGACGCCGCGCTGGTGCATGTATTTGCCGGCTTTGTCGGCGTAGCTGATCTCGCAGGGTTCGTTTCCTTGCAGGAACAGGAACTGGCAGATGCCTTCGCCGGCGTGGATCTTGGCGGGCAGGGGGGTTGTGTTGCTGATTTCGATGGTGACCTGGCCTTCCCATTCCGGTTCCAGCGGCGTGACGTTCACGATGATGCCGCAGCGCGCGTAGGTGGATTTCCCCAGGCAGATCACCAGAATATCGCGCGGGATGCGGAAATACTCCACCGTGCGCGCCAGGGCGAAGCTGTTGGGCGGGATGATGCAGGTCTCGGTCTTGCGATCGACGAAGCTGTCGGCCGCGAAATCCTTGGGGTCGATGATCGCGGAGTTGACGTTGGTGAAGATCTTGAATTCGTCGGCCACGCGCGCGTCGTAGCCATAGCTGGACAGGCCGTAGCTGATCACGCCCTGGCGCTTCTGCGCTTCGACGAAAGGGGCGATCATACCCTGGGTGGTCGCCATGTGGCGGATCCAGCGATCGGACATCACGGCCATGGGTGGGGGGAGACTCCGCGTTGCACGCCGCGCGCTGTCTAGCGCCGCGCCGGAGTGGCGGCAAACCGGCGCGCGCGCGGCGGTCAGACCACCAGCTCGATCAGGAACGGGCCGCTCCGCCGCAGCGATCCGGCCAGCAGATCGGCGAAGCCCTCGCAGCTATCGGCCCGCGCGCCGTCCACCCCCATGCCGCGGGCCAGCGTCACCCAATCCAGATCGGGGTTGCCGATGTCCAGCATATCCAGCGCGGTGCGCCCGGGATTGGCCCCGACATTGGCCAGTTCCCCCAGCAGAATCTGATACTTGCGGTTGGCGAAAATAACCGTGGTCACGTCCAGTCGCTCGCGCGCCTGGGTCCATAGCGCCTGTAACGTATACATCGCCGATCCGTCCGCCTGGGTGTTGATCACCCGCCGTCCCGGCGCACCCACGGCCGCGCCGGTCGCCATCGGCGGGCCGCCGCCGATCGCGCCCCCCATCACCTGCAACCAGTCATGCGGCGCGGCGGCACGGGTGCCGGGGAAGAATCCGCGGCCATAGGTGACGGATTCATCGGCCACCACCGCGCCCTCCGGCATCAACGCCGCCAGCGTCTGCGCCACGGCCTCGGGCGACAGCGCCCCGCGCGCCGGCGCGGGGCGAGGTCCGGCATCGGGCACAGCTGCGGGCGGCGCGCCGAGTTCCGCCGCCAGCGCGGCCAGGGCGGCGCGCGGGTCCTGCTCCGGCCGGGTCAGCACGTGGATGTCGGCGCCGGGGGCGATCGGGGTGCCGGGCTTGCCCGGATAGGCGAAGAAGATCACCGGGGACCGCGCGCCCACCAGGATCACGTGGCGGAACCCGGCCATCGCCGCGACTGCCTGGTCCACCGGATAGGGGATGCGGTTGACGAACACGCGCCCCTGGCCGCGCGCCATGCGCGCGTTCGATCCCAGCGCCATCAGGCTTGCCCCGGTGGCCGCCGCGATCCGGTGCGCCGCTTCCAGCCCGGCGGCATCGGTGACATCGCCCCCCAGCAGCAGCACCGCCGGCTCGCCCCGGCGCAGCACGGCGGCGACGTTGCGCACCGCCAGCGGATCGGCCTCGCCGCGCGTCGGCACCGGCAGCTTTGCACCCACCTCCCCGCCCTCGGTCCAGGCGGTATCGGCGGGCAGGATCAGGGTGGCGATGGTGCCCGGCTCGGTGCGGGCGGCCTGGATCGCCACCGCCGCGTCGCGCCCGACGGTGGCGGCGGAGGTCGCGGTGCGCACCCAGCCGGATACGCCGCGCGCCCAGCCCTCGGTATCGGCGGTCAGCGGCGCGTCCAGCGGGCGATGATAGGTCGCCTGGTCGCCGACGATATTGACCATCCGGGTAGAGGCGCGCCGGCCGTTGTGCAGATTGGCCAGCGCATTGGCGAGGCCGGGGCCGCAATGGAACAGGGTGGCGGCCGGCTTGCCGGCCATGCGCGCATACCCGTCGGCCGCGCCCGAGACCACGCCCTCGAACAATCCCAGCACGCAGCGCATCCCGGGGATGCGGTCCAGCGCGGCGACGAAATGCATCTCTGAAGTGCCGGGATTGGCAAAGCAGGTATCGACGCCACCGGCGAGCAGGGTGGAGACCAGGGATTCGGCGCCGTTCATGGGGGGGGGACTCCTTGCTGTGCCGACAAGAGTGCGGGAGGCGCGCGCGGCGAGCAACCCGCGGCGCGGGCGCGGTGGGCGAGCCGGGTACGGCGTTGACCACCGGTTGCAGGCAGTTCCATGCTCGCGGCGCGCGTCGCTCCGTTGCGCGCCACCCCGGGAGGGCGGATGCGCCGCACTTTGTCCTGGCTCGGCGTGTGCGCGCTGAGTGACATCGTTCCAGCCGTCGCCAGCCGGGGGTTTGCCACACCCGGCGGATGGCTCGCCCCGCCGACAATCGGACTTCTGATTGCCGTGCCGATTGCGACGTTCGTTGTCGGCTGGTGGATCTGCCTGATGGGCGACAATCGGCACCTGTTGCCGGCGTGGGTTGCCCGCTTGGACTGGCGCGTCGCGGCCATCTGGATCGCAACCGGCCTATCGGCCGCGCTCACGCTGTTCGGCTGGTTCCTGAACCTGCCGGACGCGCACGACCGGTTCGTCCGGGACGTATTCGCCGGCTGGGTCGGCAGCGTCGTGTTCTTCGGCCAGGTCGGGATCGTGGTCTCGCTGGTTTCGCTGGCGAATGCCGCGAAGGACCGGTTCGACGCCCGGGTGCGCGTTCTGGTACGCGGCAAGTCCGGAACCCATGTCGACGATTTCATCGACCGGCTGCGCTCCGGGCTTGCTCACTACGCCGCGTCGGTCACCCGCCAGATTGCGGTCATGGACTATGACGAAACGACCGGCATGTATCAGGTCAACACCGTCGTCCGGACCGTAATCCGCAGCTTCGTCGACGACATCGAAACCAGCTACCGTTCGGGCGTCAGCTACAAGCCGGACCACCCGCCCCCGCCGGGTCGGCACCACCGTCTGCTCAGGGTCTCGGGCGTGCAGTGCGACGATATCGTGCCAATGATTTCGATGCGGGCGGATCTGCTGAGCTGCGGGTATGTGGCGCGGCTTGTTCCCGAGGGTGAGTGTGTCGTGGAATTCATCCTGGAGTTCTGGGTCAAGGCTGGAGAAGAATGTATCGGTTACTCGCCGGTGCGCTACAGTCTCCTCACGGCGGTCGAGATCGACAATCGGCTGCACCGCACGCTTCGGGTCCGGTCCGCTTGGATTGGCGATCCATTGCGCACGCTGGTCCTGCCGGCCGGCGCCTCGCCGCACCAGGAACAACGCCGGGGCTTGAAACAAGGAACCCGAGTCCACAGTTTGTTCCTGGATCCTCCCCGACCCGGCGATTGACGCGCTCCGCCGGGTCATGCCACGGTCCTTTTGGATTGGAGACCTGATGATGCGTTTCGGCGAAGAAAAAGGGGTTTGAGGCGGGGCCACCGGCGTTGCCGCGATCACCGCGCTGCGTGATACGCGGCCGCGGTCTCGGCCATCACCTCGTCCAGCCGCCGTCCGGCCCGATACGCCGCCATCCCGCCCGCCTCGGCGCTCACCCCCGCCGCCTGACGCGGGCATTCCTCCGGCGCGCCCAGGATCGTCGTGAGCGGGATCAGCGCGGTCCAGACCGGATGGGCATAGTCCACCTCGTCGTCATGCACCGGCATGTCGCGGATCTTGGCCGAGGCGTCCTCGATCCGCATCCCCACCAGCATGGTCGCCTTGATCTCCTGCGTGCTCGGCGCACGTAGCGCGCCGGCGCGGCCGGGGAAGAACCGGTCGATGAACGCGTCCATGGCACGCAGCTTCTCCGCTGGCTCCAGGATCGGCGCGGCGCGGCCGAACGCCATCACGGCGCGGTAGTTGATCGAGTGGTTGAACCCGCAGCGGGCCAGCACGATCGCATCCATATGCGTCACGGTCAGGCAGACCGGGATGCCCTTCGCCTCGGCGCGCAGCATCCGGCTGGCCGAGGACCCGTGCCAATAGAGATGATCGCCCTCGCGCCAGAACGCGGTGGGGGTGCAGTAAGGCTGGCCGTCGATGACATAGGCGACGTGGCACAGCATGGCCGCGTCCAGGATGCGGAACACCGTCTCGTGGTCATAATGCCCCCGCTGCGGGCGGCGGCGCACGCGATTGCGCTTGGTGACGGGGAAGCTGGGCGGGGTGGGGTCCATGGCGGCGCTCGCATCGGGAGTTGCGGGAAGGATCGGGATCGCGCCAAACTGGCATGGTGGGAATAGCCAGTCCGGAGAAAAATCGATGGGCCAGTTTCCGGCACCCAACGCACGGATCACGATCGGTGGCCAGATCGCCGCAGCGCTGCGGGCGCAGATCGCAGCCGGGGTCTATGCGCCCGGCGACCGCCTGCCCTCCACCCGCGCGCTGGCGGCCGAGCGCGGCGTGTCCCGCACCACCGTCACCGCCGCCTATGAGCAGTTGCTGGCCGAGGGCTATCTGGATTCGCGGCAGGGCGCGCGCAGCGTGGTGGCGGGTGGGCTGCGGCCGCCGCAGGAGCCGCCGCCGGCGCGCGTGGCCGGGCCGCCGCCGGCCGGCTTGTCCGACTTCGCGCGGCGCCTGGCCACGCTGCCAATCCCCTCGGCAATCCCCTCGGCAATCCCCTCGGCAATCCCGCCGGCGCGGGCCAGCACCGGTCCAATCGCGGATTTTCGCTTCGGCGACATGGCGGTGGAGGATTTTCCGCTGCTCGCCTGGAAGCGGGCCCTGAACCGGGCGCTGCTGCGGCGTGCAGCCTG
>JAKAZJ010000213.1 GCA_021826565.1 Pseudomonadota bacterium
TTTCCTCGCCTGGCTGGCCGTCTATCCCACGGTGGCGCTGGGGCCGTATGCGCTGCTGCCGGCGGTGCAGCGGCGGCTGTTCTTCAATCAGATGCTGGAGACCCAGCCGGCCCACGGGATGGAGCAAGTGGCGGTGCTGCTGGGGCCGGGGCTGTTCGGCCTCGGCGTGACGCTGGCCGGCGTGTGGCTGATGCGGCGCCGGAGGCTGGCATGCGGGATCTGGGTGATCGCGACGGCCGGCGCGTTGCTGGCGGCGGGGCTGACCGCCCGGTTCATCATCTTCATGGTGTTCCCGGCCGCGATCGCCGCCGGGCTGCTGCCGGTGGCGCTGGCCGCCGTGTCGCGCCATTTCGCCGACCGGCCGCAACGCGCCAGCCTGGCGCGGATCGGCTTGGTGGCGGCGCTGCTGGTGGTTCCCTATGCGGTGGCGATCGGAGCCGCGGCGGCGGATGGCAAGCTGCATTCGCCCGCCAAACCCAAGGCCGCGTCCTGCGCGCTGCGCCATATTGCGCCGCTGTTGCGGCCGGCGGCCGGCCAGGTGGTGCTCAGCGGCTACGATGCGGTCCCGGAATTGCTGTATCGCACCCGGATCATCGCCGTCGGCTCGCTGTATCAGCACGGGGTGGCGGCCTATCTGCGCGCGCGGGCGGCGTGGCGCGCGCCCGCGACCGGACCCGGACCATCGGCCGCGCTGCTGGCCACCGGCGCGCGGTTCGTGCTGTTCTGCCCGGACAAATCGGGGGACGCGATCGCCGCCACCGCGCCGGCCGATGCGCTGTGGCCGCGGTTGCGCGCGGGTCATCCGCCGGCCTGGTTGCAGCCGGTGGGGGCGCAGACCGCAACCGGATGGCGGCTGTATCGGGTCGTGACGGCGCCGGGTCTCGAACCCACGGCGCCGGCGCGATAGGGTTGCGGCAGGCGGCAGAAGGAGCCGAACGATGCTGGACGTCACCACCTTGCTTCCCGGCGCCCGGCTGCGCATTGCCGGCGGGCTGATTGCCGAGGTCGTGGAGAATCTGGGCAACGGCGAATGGCTGCGCGTGCGGATCGTGGCCCCCTCGCCCGCGGCCGACACCGAGCTGTGCCATGCCACCGACATCGTGGAAGCGCTGTAGCCGATGCTGCGGATCGGCTTCCTGCCCAGCGATTTCCACCCGATGCTGCTGATCCTGGGCGAGGCGGAGGATTTCCGCAGCCTGGCCGCCGTGCTGCGTCGGTTCGCCGCCGATCGCACGCCGGTGGCGCTGCACGCGCTGCCCGGGACCGTGGCCGCGATCGCGCTGACCCTGGAACCGTCCGCCGTCGCGGGACTGGCGCGGCGGACGGCGGCGGAGTTCGCCTGGCGCCTGGACGCGGCCACGGCGTCCGATTTCGCCGGCCGTGCCGCCGCGCTGGCGGTTTCCTCGCTGCGCGCCGGCGCCGATTTCCTGACCTGCGGCGGGGCCGACGAAATCCCGGTCAAACTGTCGCGCGGTGAATACACCGACGATTTCCTTCTTCCGCCTTGCCCGCCGGACCCGGTGGGGGCAGAACCGCCTTCAGAGTAATCGCGGGCCGAGCCCGCTTCGGACGGGAGGCGTGAATGGATGTTGTCGCGGCTGGCGGCCTGACGGTTGCGCGTGTTCTGCACGATTTCATCAATGACGAGGCGCTTCCCGGCACCGGGATCGATCCGGCGCATTTCTGGGCCGAGTTGGCCGGGCTGGTACGCGAATTCGATCCCCGGGTCCGCGCCGCGCTGGCCCGACGCGACGCCCTGCAAGCCGAGATCGACGCCTGGCACAAGGCCAACCCGGCCCGCCCGATCGACGCCGCGGCCTATCAGGCCTTCCTCCGCCGGATCGGTTATCTGGTGGCGGAACCGGCCGATTTTGCCATCTCCACCACCGGCATCGACCCCGAAATCGCCACCATCGCCGGCCCGCAGCTGGTGGTGCCGGTCACCAACGCCCGCTACGCGCTGAACGCGGCCAATGCCCGCTGGGGCAGCTTGTACGATGCGCTGTACGGCACCGACGCGATCGCCGAAGATGGCGGCGCCACCCGCGCCGGCGGCTATAATCCGGTGCGTGGCGCCCGCGTGATCGCGCATGGGCGCGCCGTCCTGGATCAAGCCGCCCCGCTGGCCGCCGGCAGCCATGCCGACGCCGCGGCCTATCTGGTCACCGACGGCAGGCTGTCGGTGCGCCTTGGCAATGGGACCGTCACCGGCCTCGCGCATCCCGAGGGTTTCGCCGGCTACACCGGGGACGCGGCCGCGCCGAAAACCATCCTGCTGGGCCATCACGGGCTGCATCTGGAAATCGTGCTCGACCGCGCCCACCCGATCGGGCGAACGGATGCGGCCGGCGTCGCCGATGTGGTGCTGGAATCCGCCGTCACCACCATCCAGGATCTGGAGGACTCGATCTCGGCCGTGGACGCCGCCGACAAGGTGCTGGCCTATCGCAACTGGCTGGGGCTGATGGCCGGCACGCTCGCCGACACGTTCGACAAGGGCGGGCGGTCGATGACGCGAAGGCTCAATCCGGACCGCGTCTATACCGCGCCGGGCGGCGGGACCGTCACGCTGCCGGGACGCAGCCTGATGCTGATCCGTAACGTCGGCCACCACATGTTCACCGATGCCGCGCGCACCCCGGACGGGGCGGAAATCCCGGAAGGCGTGCTGGACGCCGCCGTCACCACGCTGATCGCGCTGCATGATCTGCGCGGCGCCGGACCGGTACGCAACAGCCGCGCCGGCTCGGTCTATATCGTCAAGCCGAAGATGCACGGCCCGGACGAAGTGGCGCTGACCGACGCGCTGTTCGCCTCGGTCGAGGCGATGCTGGGCCTCCCGCGCGGCACCGTGAAGCTTGGCATCATGGACGAGGAACGGCGGACTTCGGCCAATCTGAAGGCCTGTATCCATGCCGCGCAAGGACGGCTTGCGTTCATCAACACCGGGTTCCTGGATCGCACCGGCGACGAAATCCACACCTCGATGGAAGCCGGGGCGATGGTGCGCAAGAACGATATGCGCGCCACCGCCTGGATCAAGGCGTACGAAGACCAGAACGTCGATATCGGCCTGGCCTGCGGCCTGCCGGGCAAGGCGCAGATCGGCAAGGGCATGTGGGCGATCCCGGACCGGATGGCCGACATGCTGGCGCAGAAGATCGGCCACCCGCAGGCCGGCGCGAACACCGCCTGGGTGCCCTCGCCCACCGCGGCCACGTTGCATGCGCTGCATTATCACGCGGTCGATGTCGCCGCCCGCCAGACCGAATTACGGGCGCGGGCGCGGGCGAAGCTGGCCGCGCTGCTGACGATCCCGGTGGCCGATCGGCCGAACTGGTCGGAGGCAGATATCCAGCAGGAGCTGGATAACAACTGCCAGAGCATCCTGGGCTACGTGGTGCGCTGGATCGACCAGGGCGTAGGCTGCTCGAAGGTCCCGGACATCCACGATGTCGGGTTGATGGAGGATCGTGCCACCTTGCGCATCTCCTCCCAGCACGTTGCCAACTGGCTGCGCCACGGCATCACCACCGAAGCGCAAGTGAGCGCGACCTTGCAACGCATGGCGGCGGTGGTCGATCGGCAGAACGCGGCCGACCCGGCCTATCGCCCGATGGCGCCCGGGTTCGACGGCCCGGCGTTCCACGCCGCCTGCGACCTGATCTTCCACGGCGGGACGCAACCCAACGGCTATACCGAGTTCATCCTTCATGCCCGGCGGCGGGAGGCAAAAGCGGCCGGCTGACGCCGCTCTGACGCCCCTCTGGCGGCCTTGGGTCACGCTGCAATCGGCGCCGACCAGCCGCGCGGCAGCGCCCCGGCGCGCCGCCAGGCCGACACGACCTGAAGCTCCCAGTGTCGCTCCGCGCCGGCAAACCCGCCGCCGCCGTTGCGCACCGCGACCGGACCGGCCAGATGCAGCACGCCGCCGGTTGCGAAATCCGGAATCAGCAATGCGGCGCGCGGATTGACCAGGAAATTGCCCAGCGTGTTGAAATAGCGGTTGCCCGGATAGTCCGGTACCGTCAGCCGATCGCCGTCGAGCCGCAGGAACCCGGGCTGCCCGCCGCGGTGCGAGATATCCACCGCTCCGTCCGGGTCCGGCGCTACCGCGGAGGCCACGAACATCGTGTCCGCCCGCCCGACCAACGCGCGCGCCGCCAGGTCCAGCGCATCCAGGACCTCGGCCGGCCCCGGCACGTCCTCGGCCCCGGCGTCCGCGGCCGGCTCGGCCGGCGGGTCGCGCCGGCGGATATACTGGTCGCAGTTTCCGAAGCTCTGCACCACGGCAAGCTCCACCCCGCCGGCATCCAGACCGGCCACCACCCCGTTCATCCGGTTGCGCCGGCGCGTCGCGAACACGATGCCCAGCACACCCACGCCCGCGCCCGGCCGCAGCACGGCGCCCGGTGGCGCGACTTCTGCCGGCGGTATGGCCAAACGCATCCGCCGCGCGTCCGGCGTGGCGATGAAACCCGGCGGGCCGCGCAGGATCGTTGCCGCGGGCCAGCCGCGCGGATCGTTCATCGCCAGCGGCAGCAGCGCCAGTTCGGTGAAGAACTGCCGATGCTGGTCGGGCATGAAATCACGGATCGCGCGGACGCCGCGCACGTCCATGCGTTCGCGGACCCCGGCCAGGGTCTGCATTTCCTGTTCGCCGGGATGGAAGGGGCTGGGATCGGCCATCTGGACCTCGTTGGCGAGAGATGCGGGAACAGGGCGCATGTGGGCCTTGCCTGGGCCGGGGATAATCCTGATAGATGGCAAGGATGGATTCCGGAATATGGAATAATCGGATGGATCGGCTGGACGAACTCGCGATCCTGGTCGCGGTGCTGGACGCGGGCAGCCTGCAAGGGGCGGCGCGG
>JAKAZJ010000214.1 GCA_021826565.1 Pseudomonadota bacterium
GCTGGGGGCGTCGGTGCCGGTGTTGCGCCGCCCGGTTTCGGTCGGTACCAAGCGGTCAGCCGGTGGCCGATGACGGTGACGTTCTGGCGGACCGCGGTGGCATGGCCGCGGGCGATCACTTCTTTCTGCGCGCGCAGCCAGGTGATGCCGTCGCGCGCGGTGATCGCGATCGGCCCGCCATGGCTGAGGTCGATCCCCTGCGCCATCGCCGCCGTCGCGGGCAGCAGCAGCGCGAGGGTCAGCAGGACGGCGCGCGCGGTCAATGCCCCGCCCCGCGCAGCACCAGCCGCGCCGGCCCGGCGAAGGCGATCTGCGCGCCGTGATCCAGCAGCGTGAATCCGCCCGTGGCGCGAAGGGTCCCGAACGGCCCGGTGGCATGGACCGGCGCCGCTCCGCTCGCCGCGCCGCGCTGCAGGTCGATCGCCGCCGAAGCGGTCGTCAGCGTGGTGCCGTCGGTGCGGTACAATATCACGCGGCGCGACAGGTCAAGCTCGTGCAGCCCGTCACGATAGACCCCGCGCTGCGATTGCAGCATCAGCGTGGCCCCGGATGCCAGCTGCAATTCTCCACGCGGGTTGGTCAGATTGACCCGACCCGCCGAGACCCGCTGCGCCACCGCGGCGGCCAGCCGGTACGGCTGGTTCTGCTGATCCAGCCCGCGATACCGGGCGCCATAGACAGTATCGCCATGCACGCCCGGCGCGATGGCGCGGAACGCGATGCGCGCCACGCTGTCCTGCCCCGCCAGTTGCGGCCAGGCCGCCAGGGCGGTCAGCAGCGCCAGCGCCAGACCGGGCAGCACCAGTTTCAACAGCCGGATCTTGCGCTGCCGTCGCACCAGCCAGCCGGCCGAGGGCTTGTCGCGCCGGCGCGTTATCGTGGTCGTCAGCACGGCGCGCCGGGCCGGGGCATTGGCCTGCGGGGACGGGTTCGGCGCCGCGCTCATGCGATGCCCGCGCGCAGCAGATCATGGATATGCAGGATGCCGATGGGCCGGCCGTCGGATTCCACCACGAACAGCGCGGTGATCGGGCGGGTGGGGGCGTTCATCAGCGCCAGCGCCTCGGCCGCCAACGCATCGGGGCCGATATGGCGCGGTGCGCGCGTCATCACCTGGGCCACGGCGCGGGTCAGCAGATCGGGTCCCATATGGCGGCGCAGGTCGCCGTCCGTCACCACGCCAGCCAGCCGGCCGGCGGCGTCGGTGACGCCCAGGCAGCCGAAGCCGCGTTCCGTCATCAACGGTAGCGCGTCCGCCATCACCATCCCGGGCGCGGCGAGCGGGACCGCGGTGCCGCTATGCATCAGTTCACGCACGCGCTTCAGTTGCGCGCCCAGGCGTCCGCCGGGATGGAAGCGGCGGAAATCGGCCGCGTCGAAGCCGCGCCGGGTCAGCAGCGCCACCGCCAGCGCGTCACCCAGTGCCATCTGCATGGCGGTGGAAGTGGTGGGCGCCAGGCCCAGCGGGCAGGCCTCGGCCGCCGGCGGCAGCGCGAGCAGGACATCCGCCGCCGCCGCCAGTGCCGACGCGGCGCCCGCGGTGATCGCGATCAGGGCGATGCCGAAGCGGCGGGTATGGGCAATCAGATCGGCCAGCTCCGGCGTCTCCCCGGAATTGGACAGGGCCAGTACCGCGTCGCCGGCGACGATCATGCCCAGATCGCCATGCGACGCCTCGGCCGGGTGCACGAACAGCGCCGGGGTGCCGGTGGAGGCGAGCGTGGCCGCGATCTTGCGGGCGATATGCCCCGATTTCCCCATGCCGGTGACCACCACCCGCCCGGTGGCGGCGGCGAGCCGGTCCACCGCGGCGGCAAACCGATCATCCAGCGCGTCCGCCAAAGCCGCCAGCCCGGCCGCCTCGGTGGCGAGAACCGCGCGGGCGACGTCCAGCGCCGCGTCCGGCTGCTTGGGGGCGGCGGCGCGCAGCGGCACAAGGGTGGGGATCGGACGGGGCATAGTGCAATGCAGCATATGGGGTGCGAAGACTGTGTATCGACCCCCTTGGCGCGTCGGGTCAACCGCGGCGAACAGTTTGTAACAAGAATCGTGCCAAACTCGGTGCTTCCGGCGCCTTGCGGGCACCCGCGTCAGAGCGGCGCGGGGGGCCAGCCGGGTGACGTGTCGTGGTCCGGGTGCTGGCGGCTGCGCAGGTCGCGGCCGGCGCTGGGGGGTGCCGTCGGTTCCTCGGGCAGGGTGCCGGGGGCGAGGGTGGCAATCCAGGGCAGCCGGCTTTCCACGCCGAAATTGCGCGCGGGCGGGCACAGATCGGGGCGATCCAGGCTGCCGATGGTGGTTTCCAGATGCGGCGCGTCGTCATAGCGGAACCCCAGCGGCGTGCCGCAGGCGGCGCAGAAATCCCGCCAGGCGGCGGGAGAGCTGCGGAACGAGGCCGGGCGGCCCCGGGTCCAGACCAGGTCCGTCTTGGCGATCTTGGCCAAGGCGGCGAACGGCCCGCCGGTGGCTTTCTGGCACATGCGGCAATGGCAGACGCTGCCCTCTGGGACGGCAAGCAGGGCGTAGCGGACGGCGCCGCATTGGCAGCCGCCGGTCGCGAGGGTGGGACGGTCGGTCATGGGCGATGTCCTTTCCACGTCACGCCACCGCCTCCAGCCCGCCACGCGCGATCAGCGCCAGCAGCTTCAGGGACGGGCCGCGCGGTTGCTTTTCCCCCCGCTCCCATTGGCTGACCAGGCCGGTGGTGACGTTCAGGTAGCGGGCGAAGACGGCCTGGCTGGCACCCTCCCGCTCACGCAGCGCGCGGATCGCTGCGGCCGGCAGCGGGGCGACAGGCGTCAGGCAGGCGGCGTCGAACGCACGCATGTCGTGACGGCCGATCAGGCCGGCGGCGTGGAGGTCCTCGGCGGTTTCATGCACGGTCGCCAGGATCGGGGAGCGGTAGGTCTTGGTCATTGGAAACCTCGGTCAGAGCGCCGGAGGACAGCGCGGCCTGGATCTCGGACTCGTTCCAGACCAGCATGGCCCCGGCCAGGCGGCGGAAACCGGCCAGTTCGTCGTCGCGAATCGTGTCGCGTTCGTTCTTGGCAAATCCGTACACGAACACGGCTCGCGCGGCGGCACGAAACAGGATGATGGTGCGGAACCCACCCGACCGGCCTCCACCATGCCGGGCGATGCGCTGCTTGATGACGCCGCCGCCGAGGTCGGCGTCGATCAGGCCGCGGTCGGCGCGCGCCACCGCGTCCAACAGCCGGTGATTGTCCAGATCGGCCCTGCGAACGAATTTCTGGAATAGCCGAGTCTGGAACACGCGCATGGCAGACAGCTTCTATATCGCACTAAGTGCTATAGATGTCAACCTCTATCCCACCAGCACCGCGGCGATCCGCTCCCGCGTCAGCGGCATCTCCCGCACCCGCACCCCAAGCGCATCCGCCAGCGCATTACCGATTGCCGCGGCGGTCGGCCCCAGCGCCACCTCGCCCAGCCCCAGCGGCGGGTCGGTGGCCTCGCCGACGAGGCGCACCGTGACCTCGGGGACCTCCGCGAAGGTCAGGATCGGGTAGCGTTCCCAGCCATTGGTCTCCACGCCCTCCGGCCCGACCCGGACCTGTTCTTTCACGGTCCAACTGGCGGCCTGGATCACCCCGCCCTCGATCTGGTTGGCCGCGCCGTCGGGATTGATGATCAAGCCGGCGTCCACCGCGCACCAGACCCGGCGCAGCACGATCGCCTGGTCCACGGCGATCTCGGCCACCAGCGCCACATAAGCGGCGCGATTCTTGTACCGACTGAACGCGATCCCCCAACCGGTGCCCTCCCCGCCTGCGGGACGCGCTTCCCAGCCGGACATCCCAGCCACCGCCTCCAGCACCCGCCGTGCGCGCGCATCGGACAGCAGCCCCAGCCGATACGCCAGCGGATCGGCACCGGCGTGGAGCGCCAGTTCGTCGATGAAGCTTTCCAGCGCGAACACGTTCCCATGCGCGCCCAGGCCGCGCATGGACGAGGTCCGCAGCCGTGGCCGCGCCACCAGGTGGTGCGTGATCCGTTGCTCCGGCAGATCGTATAGCGCGATCGCATTGCGCAGCCCGCCGAACCCGGCCGCGTCCGGCACGTCCGGCGCCGGAGGCGTGGGGGTGGCGCCCGGCAGCGCCTCGGCCGCCAGCAGATTGGTCCGTCCGTTATGCCCGGGCCGCTGGCCGTGCGTTCCGCTGGTGACACCCATCGCCCAGCCCACCGGCCGCCCCGCCGCGTCCAACTCCGCCGCCAGGTCCACGACCATCGCCGAGCCGAACGGCACCACGGATAATTCCTGCGCCCGCGTCCACTGCACCCGCACCCAGTGTCCGGAATGCGCGCGCGCGACCAGCGCCGCGTCCAGCGCCACGTCGTCGGCGCCGTTATGTCCGTAACACCCCGCGCCCGGCCGATGGCGCACCGACACCGCCGTCAGCGGCACCTCCAGCGCCTGGGCCAGCGCCACGCGCAGCATGCCGACGCCCTGCGAATGGGTGTCCACGGTCAGATGCGCCCCGTCCCACAACGCCAGCGCGACCGACGGCCCGATCGAGGCATGAGCCAGATACGGCCGCAGATACCGCGCAGTCACGCGAGCGACTGCCGGCGCCGCATCAACGCGCGCGGCCGGCACATCCAGCGTCCGCTCGGTCGCTTCGGCGTCCAGCAGCGCCAGCGGTTCGGATGGCACGATCGCGCGCGGCGTGCCGCCCGACCAGCGCGCGCGCGCCTCGGCCGCTTCCAGCGCGCGCTCCGCCAGCGCCTCCGTCGCCGCAACCACGGCGGCAAAATCGCCGCTGCGGAACAGCGTCACGTCGCCGCCTGCGGCGCGCGCGATCGCCGCCTCATCCAGCGGCGCCAGCGCGGCGCCGGGCCAAGGTCG
>JAKAZJ010000215.1 GCA_021826565.1 Pseudomonadota bacterium
CCATCCGGGGGCGGGGGATCAAGCGGCACGCGCGCCAGGCGCTCGTTCGTCTCCCGGCGCAACCAGGACGGCCGGGGCCGCGCCACCGGTCAGACCCGGTGCGGCGTCACGCGCATGCCCGCCGACGCCATCTTGAATGCCCCATCTTGAAAGCGCTGAAACGCGGGGGATCACCGCGATATCGCCCGCGACCGCTTTCTGTTGACAACCGCCCCCCGCCACCCCCCACACTATCGGCGTCGATTCCCCCTCTCGGAGGCCCCGCGCCCGCGTGCGCTTGACCCGAACGCCGTCCCGCCGGATGTGTCCCGCCCCGCGCCCGTCCGCGCGGCCCGGTGGAGCGCAGTGACCATGGACCAGCCGACGCGGCGCCTGCATGTTCAAACCTGGGGTTGCCAGATGAACGTGTACGACAGCGCGCGCATGGCAGACGTGTTGTCGCCCGCCGGTTTCACCGCAGCAGCGTCGGCCGAGGACGCCGACGTGGTGATCCTCAATACCTGTCATATCCGCGAACGCGCCTCGGAAAAATTGTTCTCCGAGCTCGGCCGGCTGCGCCGCGTCCAGCAGGCGCGCGCCGCCGCGGGGGGCCGGCTGATCCTGGCCGTCGCCGGCTGCGTCGCTCAGGCCGAAGGCGCGGCGCTGGTGGCCCGCGCCCCGTTCGTGGACCTGGTGCTCGGTCCGCAAACCTATCATCGACTGCCCGCCCTGCTTGCGCGCGCCGAAGCCGATCCGGGCACGCCGGTGATCGACACCGAATTCCCGGCGGAAGACAAATTCGACCACCTGCCGCACATCCAAGCCAAAATGCCGCGCGTGACCGCGTTCCTGACCATCCAGGAAGGCTGCGACAAGTTCTGCTCGTTCTGCGTCGTGCCATACACGCGCGGCGCCGAATCCTCCCGTCCCGCCGGCGCGATCCTGGACGAAGCGCGCCGGCTGGTGGCCGAAGGCGCGCGTGAGATCACGTTGCTGGGTCAGAACGTCAACGCCTGGCATGGCGCCGGGACCGATGGGACGGTCTGGTCGCTGGCGCGGCTGCTGGCGGCCCTGGCGGAACTCCGCGGCTTGGCCCGTCTGCGCTACACCACGTCCCATCCGCGCGACATGGCAGACGACCTGATCGCCGCGCATCGCGACATTCCCGCGCTGATGCCGTTCCTGCATCTGCCGGTGCAGTCGGGATCGGACCGCATGCTGAAAGCGATGAATCGCGGCCATGACATTGGCGCCTACCGCGCCCTGATCGATCGGCTGCGCGCTGCGCGCCCCGATCTGGCGCTGTCGTCGGATTTCATCGTCGGCCATCCGGGGGAGACCGAGGCCGATTTCGCGGCCACCCTGGATCTGATCCGCGCGATCGGCTTCGCCCAGGCGTTCAGCTTCAAATACTCGCCCCGCCCCGGCACCCCGGCGGCCGACGCGCCGGATCAGGTGACCGAGGCCGAGAAGGACCGGCGTCTGGCTGCGTTGCAGGCGCTGCTCCGCGACCAGCAGGCGCGCTTCAACGCCGCCACGGTCGGGCGCGCGGTGCCGGTCCTGGTGACCGGGCCGGGGCGGCATCCGGGCCAGCTCGCCGCCCGCAGCCCGTGGCTGCAACCGGTGCATTTTGCCGGTCCCGCCGCCCTGATCGGCACCGAGACAATGGTGACGATCGCCGCCGCCCACCCCAATTCCCTGTCCGCCCGCATCGCGGCCCAGATCGAGGAGACACACGCAGCTTGAGCCAGCCCGCCGGCCTCGCCCCCGCGCCGTCCCGCGCCGCCCCAGGCGGCACCGTCACGCTTCAGTTCAACGACAACCTGTTGTTGCCGCTGCTTCTGGGCGACCATGACCGCCATCTGGCACGGATCGAGCAGGGGCTGGGGGTGCGGGTGTCGTGTCGCGGCAACCGCGTGGCGATCGCCGGCGAGCCGGCCCGCGTCGCGGCCGCGCAGGCGGCCCTGGGCGCGCTTTGGCGCCAGTTGGAGCGCGGGGCCAGCGTGGGCCGCGCCGAGGTGGAGGCCGCGATCCGCCTGGCCGACGCCGAGACCGATCCGCGCCTGCCGCTGTCCGATCAGCCCGCTATCCGCACCCGCCGCGGCGCGGTCGGCCCGCGCAGTTCCGGCCAGACCGGCTATATCGAAGCGCTCGGCAGCACCGAGATGGTGTTCGCCGTCGGCCCCGCCGGCACCGGCAAGACCTATCTGGCGGTGGCCCAGGCGGTGGCGATGCTATTGGACGGCAAGGTGGACCGGATCGTGCTGTCGCGCCCGGCGGTGGAGGCCGGGGAGCGGCTGGGGTTCCTGCCGGGCGACATGAAAGAGAAGGTCGATCCGTATCTGCGCCCGCTCTATGACGCACTCCATGACATGCTGCCGGCCGAGCAGGTCACGCGCCGCCTGGGCAATGGCGAGATCGAGGTCGCGCCGCTGGCCTTCATGCGCGGGCGCACGCTGGCCCATGCCTATGTGATCCTGGACGAGGCGCAGAATACCACCCCGGTGCAGATGAAGATGTTCCTCACCCGCATGGGCGAGGGGACGCGCATGGTCATCACCGGCGACCTGACCCAGGTCGATCTGCCGCCCGGCGTGCCGTCCGGGTTGCGCGACGCGTTGGAGACGCTGGATGGGGTGGCCGGCATCCGGGTGGTTCGGTTCACCTCGCGCGACGTGGTGCGCCATCCGCTGGTGGCGCGAATCGTGGAGGCGTACGAACAGCGCGATGCCCCCGGCCACGGCCAGCGCTGAGCGCGCGGCCGATCCATACAACGGATGGCAGAGTCCCGTCAGGTCCCAGACTCGCGTCAGGTGATCGTCTCGGCCGATGATTTCGGCCTGTCCGAGGCGGTCAACGAAGCCGTGGTGCGGGCCCATCGCGACGGCATCCTGACCGCGGCCAGTCTGATGGTCGCCGGTCCCGCCGCCGCCGACGCGGTCCGCCGCGCGCGCGCCTTGCCCGGTTTGCGGGTCGGATTGCATCTGGTGGCGATCGAAGGTCCGGCCGTACTGCCGCCGGCGGCGATTCCGGATCTGGTCGGGACGGACGGGCGGTTCCCTTCGGACCAACTGCGCCTCGGGCTGCGCTATGCGTTCCACCCGCGCGTCCGGCGCCAGTTGGCGGCCGAGATCGCCGCGCAATTCGCCGCCTTCGCCGCGACCGGGCTGAACCTGGATCACGCCGATGCCCATAAGCACATGCATCTGCACCCGACCGTGGGGCGGCTGATGATCGCGGAAGGGCGTCGCCACGGGCTGCGGGCGCTGCGGGTGCCGGCGGAGCCTCCCTCCGTGCTGATGGCCGCCGGCGGCCGGCCGGGGCTGGGCGATCGGGCGCTGTTTCTGTGGTCGCGTCTGCTGCGCGCCCAGGCGCGGCGGGCGGGTCTGGCGGTGGCCGATGCGTGCTTCGGCCTGGCGTGGTCGGGGCACATGACCGCGGACCGGCTGGCGGCGCTGTTCCCGCTGCTGCCATCTGGGGTCAGCGAGGTGTACAGCCACCCGGCGGTGACGCGCGATGCCGCCCTGGTGGCGCTGATGCCGGATTACGAACCCGAGGCCGAGCTGGCGGCCCTGCTCGATCCCGCCGTGGCGGCGGCGTTGGCCGGGATCGCGCGCACCAGCTATGGCGCGCTGGCTGCGATCGGGGCTGCCATCGGGGCTACCAGAGGCGTCGACCAGGGGTCGTAGCCATACAGCCAGCGCGGATCGTCCTCGCCGCCGCGCATCCAGGTATTGGCGCTGCTGATCGCCTGGATGCGGGCGGTGCGGGGCTGGCGCGTGGCCTCGTAGCGGCGGAGCGCGGCGGGCAGGTCGGTGGCGCCGTCCAGGCAGCGGGCCAGCACCACCGCGTCCTCGATCGAGGTGGCCGCGCCCTGGGCCATGTAGGGGGTCATCGGATGGCAGGCATCGCCCAGCAAGGTCACGGCGCCCGCGCCCCAGCGCGGCATCGGTTCGCGTTCCAGGATCGCCCATTTATGGCAGGCGGGGCAGGCGTCCAGCACCGCGCGCACCTCGGGGTGGAAGCCCGCGAAGGCCGCGCGCAATTCGGTCACGTCACCGGCGGCGGACCACGATTCGGCGGTGATGAAATCGCCGGGCTCGGGGACGGACGTAACCAAATACAGCTCCGACCGCGCCGCGTCGGTATAGTAGATCACGATATGGCGGTCCTCGCCCCACCATTTGGTGCGCGAGGGGCGGATGCCCGGCCCGGCGATCCGGGCGGCGGGGAACACGGCGCGATAGGCGATCCGGCCCTTGTGCAGCGGCGCGTCGGGGCCGAACAGCAGCGCGCGGGTGGCGGAATGGACACCGTCGGCGCCGATCACGGCGTCCGCCTCGGCGCTGGTCCCGTCGGCGAAGACCAGGCGATGGCGGGCACCGGCGGATTCGATGCCGGAGAGGCGGCGGTTGAGGTGGATGCGCCCGGCGGGCACTGCCCCGGCCAGGGCCTGGTGCAGGGTAGCGCGGTGCAGGCAGAGGAACGGGGCGCCGTAGAGGGTGGGCGGCATCGGCAGCTCGCGCACCACCTCGCCCGAATCCCAGACCCGGTTGAGATGCGAGAAGGGCTGGAAGCCGACGGTTTCGAGGTGATCGAGCAGCCCGAGGCCGCGCAGCGCGTGGCAGGCGTTGGGCAGCATCTGCACCCCGGCGCCGACGCGGGCAAAGGCGCGGGCTTGTTCGTGGACGGAGACGTCGATGCCGATGCGGCCGAGGGCGATGGCGGCGGCGAGGCCGCCGATGCCGGCGCCGACGATGGCGACATGGGGGGTGGAAGATGGGCGCATGACGGTCTCCCCGAAGTGGCGATTTTGCGGCGATGCTGCCCTGAGGCACGGGCGGGGGAAAGGGCTTGTGGGGGAAGGGGAATGCGTACATAT
>JAKAZJ010000216.1 GCA_021826565.1 Pseudomonadota bacterium
GTTCGTTCTTACCCTCCTGGTGATACAGCACCGCGGCAAGGAACATCGCCTCGGCATTGCCCGGGAGCACCCGCATGACGAACGCATCGTCCTTGCGCGCGGCGGCGAATTTCCCCTGCGCGATCAGAAGATTGGCGCGCAGCAGCCGGGCCGGAAGCGCCGGCGGACGCTGCTGGATCGTCTCGCCCAGCAGCTTGAGCGCGCCCGGTACGTCATGGTCGATCGCCATGATCTGTGCCTGCAACGTGCGTCCGCGCACCGATTTCGGCGCCGCGGCCAGGCCGCGCGCCAGCTTCGTCTTCGCCTCCGCCAGCTTGCCCTGGGCCAGATTCAGTCGCGAGTCCGTAAACCAGGCGACCGCGTTGGAAGGGTCCAGCGTTTCGGCATGGGCAAACGCCGCCGTCGCCTGGGGCAGTTGGTTGAGCGTCAGATAGGCCGAGCCGCGCGCCACTTCGATGTCCGAATCAATCGATTTATCGGTCCCGCTGGGCTTGAGCTTATCGAGCAGCGCCTGCGGCCGGTTCTGCGACAGGATCGACTGGGCCAGCAGCGGGATCACCTGGCGCGGGTTGTAACCGCGCTTGCGGGCGGCCTCGGCCTGGGTCTCGGCGGCGGCGGGGTTGCCCTTCTCCAGCTCCACCTCGGCGAGCAGGAACCGCGCCTCCCCGTTGCGCGGATTATCGCGCACCGCGTTGCGCAGCTCGATCTGCGCGGTGTCCAGATCGCCCTTCGCCATCGCGGCCCGAGCGCGGTTGATGTGATCGGCCGCGAACGCCGGATGCGCGAGGCCGAACGCCATCGCGGCCGTCAGCAGGGTCGCGCTCATCAGCCGGATGCGTGTCATTCTCTGGTCCCTTATCGCCGCGCGGGCGGCTTTTAGCACGTCCCGTCCGCCGCGCGCCATGGTTGCGTCAGGCATGCAGGTCGAGCAGGCAGGCGTCGCCGTAGGAGTAGAACCGGTAGCCGGTCACGATCGCGTGCCGATAGGCCGCCTGCATCCGCTCCAGCCCCGCGAAGGCCGCGACCAGCATGAACAAGGTCGAGCGCGGCAGGTGGAAATTGGTCAGCAGCCGATCAACCGCGCGGAACCGGTAGCCGGGCAAGATGAACAAACTGGTTTCCCCGGCGAACGGGTGCACCTGCCCGTCCGCCCCGGCAGCGGATTCCAGCAGCCGCAGGCTGGTGGTGCCGACCGCGACCACCCGCCCGCCGGCAGCGCGCGCCGCGTTGATTGCCGCCGCGGCGGCTTGGTCCAGCACGCCGCGCTCGGGATGCATTCGGTGCGCCGCGGGGTCGCCGTCGCGCACCGGCAGGAAGGTGCCGGCGCCGACATGGAGCGTGACGGTGGCGCGACCCACGCCGCGCGCGTCCAGCGCGGCCAGCAGGGCAGGCGTGAAATGCAACCCGGCGGTGGGCGCGGCGACGGCGCCATCCGCGCGCGCGAACACGGTCTGGTAATCGGCCGCATCGTCCGGGGTGGGGCCGGCCGGGCGCGCGATATAGGGCGGCAGGGCAAGCTGGCCGGCAGCGCGCAAGGCAGCGGCGAAGGCCTCCCCAGTCAACGAGAACGCCAGCCGGACCCCGCCATCCGGATCGCGCGCGGCGACGGTCGCGGTCAGGGCGGCGCCGTCGAACGCCAGCGTGTCGCCCGGACGCAGCCGCCGCGCGTTGCGCGCCAGCGCATGCCAGGTGCCGTCCGCCAGCGGCCGATCCAGCGTGATCCCGATCCGCGCGGCGCCGCGCCGCGCCGCCAGCTGTGCCGGGATCACGCGCGTGTCGTTGCTGACCAGAATGTCGCCCGGGGCGAGCAGCGCCGGCAGGTCGCCGACATGGCGGTCCGCCAGCGTCGCGCCCACCGCGAGCAGCCGCGCCGCCTCCCGCGGGCGCGCGGGGTGTTGGGCGATGCGCTCGGGTGGCAGGTCGAAATCGAACGCGGAGAGGTCCATAACCGCCCCCTTGCCGGGCCACGCGCGCCGGCGCAAGCGCGAGGTACCGCAATGCTTCCGGCTTTCCTGATCCAGCGTCATACGCGCCTGGCCTCCACCAGCGATGAACTCCGCCGGCTGATCGCTGAGGGCGCACCGCCTGGCTTGGTCATCACCGCCGCTGAACAGACCGCAGGACGCGGCCGGCAGGGACGAGCCTGGGCCAGCCCGCCGGGCAATCTGTATGCCTCGGTGCTGCTGGAACCGGCGGTTCCGCCGGCGCGGCTGCCGCAGCTGGGACTGGTCGCCGCCGTGGCGCTGGGGGAGATGCTTGCGGGCCTGCTCCCGGACGGCGCGGTAAGCCTGAAATGGCCCAACGATGTGCTGATCGATGGCGGGAAAGTCGCCGGACTGCTGGTGGAGCAGGAGGGACCGGCGGCGATTCTGGGCATGGGGGTCAACCTGGCCTGGGCGCCGCCCGACACGCCCTATCCGGCAACCTCGCTGCGCGCCGCCGGGGTCACGCTGACACCGGATGGGGCCCTGGAACCGCTGTTGCAGGCGCTGGCCGGCTGGCTGGCGCGATGGGAGGCGGGCGGATTCGCCGCGATCCGCGCCGCCTGGCTGGCGCGGGCGCATCCCGTGGGCACCGCGCTGCGGGTGCGCCTGGGTGGTCCGGCGGCGGCCGGCGTGATCGAGGGGACATTCGGCGGCCTGGACGCGGACGGGGCGTTGCTGCTGGACACGCCGGCCGGACGGCGGCGCATCGCGGCCGGCGAGGTGGTGGGCTGACGTGCCCGGAACCCGCGCGTAGCATCCGGTTCGGGAGGGACCCAGCATGCGTATCACCGCGATCGAGGACCTGCATTGCGACGGCGGCTGGCGGGATTTCTCGTTCCTGAAAATCTCCACCGACACCGGCCTGACCGGCTGGTCCGAATTCATGGAGTCATATGGCTCGCAGGGCCTGTCCGCCGTGATCCGCCGGCTGGGAGAACGGCTGATCGGCGCCGACCCGCGGCCGGTGGAGCGCCACACCGCGTTCCTCCACGGCGTCACGCGCGCCGCCCCGGGCGGGATCAACCAGCAGGCGATCGCGGCGATCGAGAACGCGCTGGTCGATCTGAAGGCGCGTGCGCTGGGAGTGCCGGTTTACGAATTGCTCGGCGGGCCGATCCGCGAGCGGCTGCGGCTCTACTGGTCGCATTGCGGCAGCTACCAGGCGCTGCATGGCGAGGCGTTCCGCGCCTGGACCGGCGCCGCGCCGATCCGCACTCTGGACGACGTGGCCGCCCAGGGGGCGCGCGTGGCCGCCGCCGGGTTCGCCGGGCTGAAAACCAATATCCTGCGCCTCGGCGACGCGCCGGGCCTGCATATGCCCGGGTTCAACGCGCCCTTCGCCCCCGACCTGCCCGCCGACCGCGCCCTGATCGCCGGGCTGCGCGCGCAGATGGCCGCCTTTGCCCGCGGCGCCGGGCCGGGGGTGGGGCTGCATCTGGATCTGAACTTCAACTTCCGCACCGAGGGCTATATCCGCATCGCCCAGGCGCTGGAGGAATACGACCTGGCCTGGCTGGAGCTGGACAGCTACGACCCCGCGGCCCTGGCCGAGATCCGTCGCTGCTCGCGCACCCGCATCGCGTCCTGCGAGTCGCTGTTCGGCCGGCGGCAGTACCGCCCGTTCTTCGAGCATCGCTCGGTGGATGTCGCCATCATCGACGTGCCCTGGAACGGCATCCTGGAGGCGATGAAGATTGCGGCGATGGCCGACACCTATGAAATCAACGTCGCCCCGCATAATTTCAACGGCCATCTGGGCAGCCTGATGAGCGCGCATTTCTGCGCCGCGATTCCGAATTTCCGGGTGATGGAAATCGATATCGACGACGTTCCCTGGAAGGACGCGCTGGTCACCGCTCCACCGGCGATCGCGGCCGGCGAGATGCTGATCCCGACCGGCCCCGGCTGGGGCGCGGAAGTGAACGAGGCGGTGGTGCGCGCCCATCCGCCGCAGGGACGGGTGTGGTCGTAACTCGCGACGCCCCCTTCCCGTGCGGGAGGGGAGCGGATGTCATATGCGCGCCAGCAGCGCGCGCAGCCGCCGCAGTTCGGCCAGCGAGGCGTCCAGGTCGCCGCGTTCCACATCCACATCGAGCGCGGTCACGCCGAGCGCCGCCAGAGCGCGCAGATCCCCCAGGATCGCCGCCTCGTCGCCGGAGAACAGCCGCCGCGCCCCATCGGACGCGGTCGCCGCAACCCCGGCGCCGAGCCGCTTGACCCGATACGCCACCGCGACCGACGCGGGATCGCGCCCGGCCGCCACGGTCATCGCCCGCAACCGCGCGATCCCCGCTTCCAGTCGCGGCAGCGTGTCGAACGGGTGCGCGCGGTTGGTGCCGATCGGATACCAGGCCGCGCCGAAACGCGCCGCGCGACGCAGAGCGGGCGGGGATTCGCCGCCGACCCAGATCGGTGGATGCGGGCGCTGCACCGGCTTGGGTGCCAGGATCATGTCGGCGAATTTCGTGTAGCGGCCGTCGAAGCGCGGCTTTTCCTGGGTCCAGAGCGCGATGAAGGCTTCCAGATATTCGTCCGTCACCGCGCCGCGCTCGGCGAACGGCGTGGTGACCACGGCGTCGAACTCGGCCTTGAGCCAACCGGCGCCAACGCCGACGGTCAGCCGTCCGCCGGAGAGCACGTCGATCGTCGCCAGCATCTTCGCCGCCAGCACTGCCGGGCGGTGCGGCACCACCAGCACCGCCGCCACCAGGCCGATGCGGCTGGTCTTTGCCGCAATCCAGGCCAGACCGGTCAGCAACTCGTGACGGATCACCGGATCGCCGGAGAGGAACTCGC
>JAKAZJ010000217.1 GCA_021826565.1 Pseudomonadota bacterium
CCTGGATACGGCGTTGGCGCTGCCGGGGCTGACATTCGTCGTGGAACTCAAGACGCTACCCGATCACCCCGACTGGACCGCCGCGGCGACCACGATGGCGGAGGCGGCACTGGCCGCGGCGGAGCGGGCCGGGGCGCTGGATCGGGTGATCTTCGAGTCCTTCGACTGGCGCGGCCCCCGCCATCTGCGCCGTCTCCGCCCCGACCTGCCGCTGGCGTGGCTGACCCGGCCGGAGACGGTGGCGGCCGCGGCGCTATGGTGGGACGGGCCGCGGCCGGAGGATTTCGCGGGCTCGGTCCCGCGCGCCGTGGCGGCGGAGGGCGGCCAGATCTGGGCGCCTGAGTATCGCGACCTGACCGCCGATGCGATCGCGGAGGCGCACGGGTTGGGGCTGGCCGTCTATGCCTGGACGGTGAATGCGGCCGAGGACATGGCGCGGCTGATCGGGTGGGGAATCGACGGGATCATCACGGACCGGCCGGATCGGGCGCGGGCGATGCTGGCGGCGGCGGGGCTGGCGCTGCCGGCAGTCCCGTAAGCCGCGCTTTTCTTGTTCCCTATGTTACTCTCAGGTTCGACTGGGAATACGAGCGCAAAGCAGCGCCAAACAGGGCTGCGGCCTGTCGGCAAGCAGACCTGGCGTCGTTGCTATAACTGCCGATATACCTGACCACCAACCGCGGCCCGCGCCGATCGGGGGCAGTCAGGCACGAAACTTCCGTACGGAATCAATGTGACATGCGGCCATCAAGCGGGGTGCCAGTTCAGTAATGCATCCGTGTGCGCGGTTGGGGTCTGATCCGGCCGTGTTTCCGCGCCGCTCGTAGGAACGGTCATTGGTGTCGCTTGATGCCATGGGTCGCGGCGTCTGGTCCGTGTCGGCTCAGGCGGCGGGTCGACGAATGCGCTCCCATGCCGGCGCGACCACGCGCCGTCCCGTGCCGTTGACCGTCGTGGTCAAACCCGCGAACGCGCCGCCGATTTGATGACGCCCCGCGGCCGGCCGGACGCTAATCCGATTTCGCGGTCCTGCGCCTCGATCGCGGCTTTCACGGCCGCGTCCGCCTGCGGATCCTTGAGCAACGCGGCGGGCACTTTGCGGCGCGAGGTCTGGGTGCCATCGACATAGGTCACGTCGAACAGAACAAAGGCACTGTCTATGCGGCGCTTCATCGGCTGCGGTCCTGTGGGATGCGGAGCCGGATCATGCGCTGGGCGACGGCTCGGGGTCGGGGGGAAGTTCGGACGGTGCGTCCTGCGGGTCCGCCCGGCGTGCCGCGACGGCGGCTTCACGCGCCCGCTGCTTGGCTTCTTTTTTCGCCTGCGCCGCGCGGTTCCGCTCAGCCCGCTGCTGGTTGTAGTTCGGCTTGAAGGCCATCGTTCGCTCCTGCGCGGGTCATGAATTGGCGCGCGTGGTTTGCCATAGCTGACGGTCGGCATCGGGATCGGCAGTCAACTGGCTTTCGGCCATAACGCGCTCGTGGCTGTCCACCGCGTGTTTCACGCGATATTGCGGATCGCGCGTCTCGCTGGGCAGCAGCCGCTGAATCTTGTACCGCCCACGCGGGATATTGGCATCGCGTGCGCCGGGCTGGAACGCCACGACCTGGCCCACCTTGAATTTATGCGTGGTCACGGCTGCCTCCGTCGCATCCGGTGCCGCCAGCGGCGGCACCGGGATCGCGGGTTCAGACCGACTTGAGGTTGACCGCGGAGCTCTTGCCCTGCTGGCCGTTCTCGATGTCGTAGCTGATTTTCTGCCCTTCGTTCAAACCGGCCATTCCGGCGCGTTCCACCGCCGAGATGTGAACGAATACGTCTTTCGCTCCGTCATCCGGCTGGATGAATCCGAAACCCTTCTGCGCGTTGAACCATTTGACCGTGCCTTGCGACATCGCTCTCTCCATGCAACCCGGCGGCCCACAGGACATGGGCCGGAATACTTTTCGAATTTGGGGGGCACCGATTGCGACACAACCGCAAAACAAGGCACACATAGCCCAGGCTGGAAAAGCGCCGTGGCGGCTATATAGGTACTTTCGCCCGGTTACGCCAGAGGAAATATCCGCCTTCCCGCAGATGGCCCTGTTCCTGCCCGCCGCGCCGGTTCACTTATCCCGGGCCTGCCCCACGCGCCGCCCGACGCCGGCCGGGACCGGCAGCATCGCCTCCGCCGCCGCCACGGCTTCCAGCCGCGACCGCGTCGCCGCCGGCCAGGGCGCGGCGCGGCGATCGGCCATGTCGATATGCAGACACAGCAGCTCGTGCAGCGCCACGCGCGCGCCGGTGACGTCATGACGCATCTCATGGACGAAATGCAGGCGCTTGGCATCCACGCCCAGCAGGCGGGACTGCACCCGCACCCCCTCGCCCTCGGTCACCTCGCGCTCGTACAAGGTGTGGGTTTCCACCACGAACGAGGAGGACCCGGTGCGCGCCCGATACGCCGCGCCGATATCCAGTGCGTCGAACATCCCATCGGTCGCCAGGTCGAAGACCACGATGTAGTAGGCCAGATTCATGTGGCCGTTGGAGTCGATCCACTCCGGGCGGATGCGCGTCTCGTACAGGGGCAAGGGCATAAGGCCAGCTTGTTGATCCGGCCGCGTGCGGTCAAGTTGGGGCCATGGTCCGTGCGACACCGTCCGCGATTCCCCCCGCTTCTGGCGCCGTCCCTGATGGCCTGCCAGGCCCCGATCGCATCCGCGCGATGACCACCGTTGCCATCGCGGTGGCGATGTCGGTGCTCGATTCCGCAATCGCCAATATCGCCCTGCCGACGATCGCGCAGGAGCTGCATACGACGCCGGCGGCCTCGATCTGGGTCGTGAACGCCTATCAGCTGGCGGTCACGATCTCGCTGCTCGCCTGTGCGGCGCTTGGCGACATCGTCGGCTACAAGCGGGTCTATCTGATCGGGCTCGCGGTGTTCACCGCCGCCTCCGGCGCCTGCGCGATGGCGCATTCGATGCCCGTCCTGGTGGTGGCGCGGGTGATCCAGGGGTTCGGCGGCGCCGGCATCATGTCGGTCAACACCGCGCTGGTCCGCTTCATCTACCCGCGCGCGCGGCTGGGCCAGGGCGTGGGATTCAATGCGTTCATCGTGGCGCTGTCCTCGGCCACCGGACCGTCGATCGCGGCGGGAATCCTGTCGGTGGCCAGTTGGCACTGGCTGTTCGCGGTGAACGTACCGCTCGGGCTGGTGGCGCTGTGGTACGGAACGCGGGTGTTGCCGGCCACGCCGCACGCGCGGCACCGGTTCGACACGCTGGGCGCAGTCCTGAACGCGGCGACACTCGGCTTGATGATGCTGTCGGTGGACGCGCTGGGGCGCGGCGGGCATGTGTGGCTGGGCGTGCTTGGCCTGATCGCGGCGGCGGGGTTCGGGTTCGTGCTGGTCAACCGGGCGCGCGCCATGACCGCCCCGCTGCTGCCGGTCGATCTGTTCCGCCGGCCGGTCTTTGCGCTGTCGGTGGGGACCTCGATCTGTTCCTTCATGGCGCAGACGCTGGCTTATGTGTCGCTCCCGTTCCTGTTCGAGGATGTGGGGCACCGCTCGCAGCTCACCACCGGGCTGCTGATGACGCCCTGGCCGGTCGTGCTGGTGTTCGTGGCGCCGATCGCGGGGCGGCTGTCGGACAAATCCGCCCCGGCGCTGCTGGGCGCGGTGGGGTTGGGGGTGATGACGCTCGGGATGGCGGCGCTGCTGACCGTGTCGCCCGAAGCCGGATTCGTCGCCGTCGGCTGGCGGATGGCGCTATGCGGGCTGGGCTTCGGGTTCTTCCAGTCGCCGAACAACCGCCTGCTGCTGGGGGCGGCGCCACCGGAACGCAGCGGGGGCGCGAGCGGGATGCTGTCCACCGCAAGGCTGCTCGGCCAGACGTCCGGCAGCGCGCTGGTGGCGTTGACGTTCGGGCTGTCCGGCGCTTCCGGGGCGGGCGTGGCGGCAGGGGTGCGGCTGGCGCTGGGGGTGGGAACGGTGGCGGCGGGGGCCGCCTGCGCGATCAGCTTGCTGCGGCTGCGCCAGATGCCGAGCGCGCGATGAGGCCGGTGCGGGGTGTGCCGGTGTGGGATGTGCCGGTATGGGACCTGCCCGTGCGGGTCTTTCACTGGGGGACGGCGGCGCTGATTCCGGTGCTGTGGGCGTCGGAGCGGTGGAACTGGCTGGACGTCCATGTCTGGGCCGGAATCGCGCTGCTGGCGCTGGTGCTATTCCGTCTGATGTGGGGCGTGGTGGGCAGCGACACGGCGCGATTCGCGCGCTTCCTGCGCGGCCCGCGCCCCGCGCTGGCCCATCTGCGCGGGATGTTCCGCCACGAGCCGGATCACGCGATCGGCCATAATCCGGCCGGCGGGTGGATGGTGGCGCTGCTGCTGTTGCTTGTGACGGCGGAATGCCTGATCGGCGTATTCGTGAACAACGACGTGGCCGACGCCGGCCCGCTGACCGAACTGGCCCCGACCTGGCTGTTGAACCTGGCCACCGACCTGCATTGGTGGCTGTTCCAGGTGTTGCTGGGGGCGATCGCGCTGCATCTGGCGGCGGTCCTGGCCTATCGGGTGGCGAAGGGACAGAACCTGGTAGGACCGATGGTGACCGGGCGAAAGTCACTGCCGGCCGACATCGCGGCGCCGCGGATGGTGGGCCTGGGGTGGGCCGCGGCGCTGGCGGTGGTGGCGGGGGGGATGGCCCTGGGAGTGTTCTGGTTCGGGTAGCACGTCAATCGCGCCGGCCTGCCCCTCCCTTCGCCTCCCCTGGGGCGCGGCTCCCTC
>JAKAZJ010000218.1 GCA_021826565.1 Pseudomonadota bacterium
GGCAGGTGAGGGAAGCGTCGGGTGGATCGTCGATTCCGCCCTGACTTGTTCGCGGCCGCGTGCTGCCCGCCCTCTCCGGCGTCGCGGGAGAGGTGGAGACGCTCGTTCACCCGATTACCCTGATGCGGGTGACTAAAAAGTTGGCTGTCGGGAGCGAACCGGGCGGACGCATGCGGCGCCCCGCGCGATCGCCGGGATCCGCGCGTTCTTAGGACGGACCTGGCGGCTCCTCGGGGAGGGGCGTGGGGCCATCGTTCGGTGCCAGGGAAGCACTGCGCCAGCCGACCATGGCCAGCGGAAAAGCTCAAGAAATCTTGGTGGATACTATGCGCTGCCGAGAGGAATCTCTTGCTTTTCTGACACGCCTGGGTTATCGATTGGAAATGATTGCCGACGGAGAGACGCCGCGGTCGGCAAGCTCTCGATTTGGTTTATAAGGAACGCCGAATGAAATTTTCGCTGCTCGCCGGGTCGTCCCTGGTCGCGTTGCTCACCGCCGTCGGCTCCGCGACCGCGGGTACTACCGTGTTCAACTCGTCCACTCCTGGTCTCGTCAGCTTCACGGTCGTTAGCAGCGGGGTCTATGACATTCTCGCGGGCGGCGCGCAGGGTGGCAGCGCGTATGCGGCAACTGCGATTCCACCTAACACCGCAGGCATCGGCGGCAAAGGCGGCATCGAAGGCGGCGATCTTACGCTCGCGGCTGGGGAGACCCTCTCCATCCTGATTGGCGGGACCGGCGGCACGCCGACCGGGCAGGCCCAAGTTGGCGCCTCGGGGGGCGGCGGCGGCGGCAGCTTCGTCGTGGCGGTCGCGGGAAGCAATGACACTCCGCTGGTGATCGCCGGGGGCGGCGGCGGCGGCGCGTTCATCCCCAACGGCAAAACTCCCGGCACATACGGCGCTACGGGCACGAACGGCGGCGGCGGCGCGGGCGGTTCGGGCACCGGCGGCGCTGGGGGCGGCGGGGGCTTCGCCACCGACGGGGGCGTCGGCGGCTCCAGCATCTATGGCGGAAAGGCGTTCAAGAACGGCGGGGCGTCCGTCTATGGAACCTACGGTACGCATAATGGAGGCGGTGCCGGCGGGGGCGGGGGCGCCAGCGCTGATGCCGCCGGCGGCGGCGGCGGCTATAATGGCGGCGGCGGCGGAAACTACGCCAACGGGGTTGGCGGCAACGGCGGCGGCGGCAGCAGCTTCCTCAGCGGGCTGGCCACCAACGCGGTCTCCACTGCCGGCACCAACCCTGGCAACGGCTACGTGACCATTGCCTATCTCTCCGGCTCCACTCCCACACCGGAACCCGGATCGATGACCCTGCTGGGGGCAGGGGTTCTCGGTGTCGTTGGTACCATGGCAGCCCGTCGCCGCAGTCGCCGGGAAACCTGAGCGGGACGCCCCTCCCCCGGGCCCAACCCGCCCGGGGTATCGCTCCCGTCCCAGCAACGCCGCCGCCGGCCCGGCCGCCAGCCGGTTCCGGTGAGCGCGCGACTCCCATCATTTTGGGCGTCGTCAAAAGGTTACGTTTGAAGCAGCGTGTGCGTCGATGTCGGACGGCCCTATTAACCGTGTCCGCGTCCACGGAAGCCGCCCGCTCCCTCTCCATAATGGATCTGGTCGCCTCGATCGGACCAAACGGCGCGGATCAGCCCGTTGAGTGTGCAGATCGCGGCGTCTGAGGCCAGGCACAAAGCCCCGCCGAAAACCCGGACAATTCCAGCCTACCACCCCCGCAAGCCCGCAAGCCTAACCGTCCCGACCTTCCGAACCAGCCCACGTCGGTCGTTCCGGCGTAATGCGCACATTGACCGAGTATCCAGGCCGCACGATCGCGGCAACGCTCCGCCGTCACAGGGGTTCGATCCCACCCCGCCGTTCAAGCCAGCGCAGCTCCCGCTGATCCTCCATCGGCACGTCACTTAGGTATCCCATTCTGTTTTCGCAACATACACATGGCCGGTACACCCAACACATCGGGCCGCGTGACGCACCGCACCTCACCGGGCGGCAACTGGTCAAAATCGCCGTGTGGCGCTACGGATTGCGCATGTCCTCGTCGATCCTGGAACAACCCGCCTGGCCGCGCGTCTATCCCCTGACCTGGGGCTACCGCGCCTTCATGTGGGGGTTCGGCGCACTGTTCCTGCTGGGCGGTCTCGGCGGCCTGGGCGCCGTGCTGGTCATCCCTCCGACCCCCGGCCAGCCGGCCGCGCGCCTGGTGGTGGCCGTGGTCGCGGCGCTGGCGGCGCTGTTCGGTGCCTATATGCTGGCCGGGGCGCTGCGCACGCGCCTGGTGCTCACCGCCGAGGCGATCACCTACACCGCCGCGCTCACCCGCCGCGCGGCGCGCAAGGCCGCGATCGCCGGATGGCGCATCGTCCCGGGCCGCCAGGGCAACCCGCCCACGCTGATCCTGCGCCCGCGCGCCACCGCCGCCAGATCGCTGCGGATTCCGTTGATGTTCCGCACCGACGCCGCGTTCACCGCCTGGCTCGCCGACCTCGCCGACGATGACGCGGCGAAGGCGCGCGCCATCGCGGCCGCGCGGCAGCGCGCCGAGGCCGCCATCGCCGCCACCCCGGCCTATGGCGCCACGCCTGAGGCGCGGCTGGCACGGTTGCGGCTGGCGCGGCGGATCGTGGCTGCGCTCAGCGTCATCGCCGCCGGCGCGGCCCTATGGGCGGCGGTCTATCCGGTGCCATACCGAGCAGCGATCGGGACGAATGTCGTACTGCCCTTCCTGGCCCTGATCCTGGTACCGGCCAGCCGCGGCCTGATCCGGCTGGTCGGGCCGCCGGAGGAGGCGCGACCGAAACTTGCCGCGCTGCTGATCGCCCCCGGAGTCGCGCTGACATTCCTGAGCGTGCAGCAATTCTGGTACCACATCCTGGACTGGCAACGGGCGGGCGCGATTGCGTTGGTCGGCGGCGCGCTGTTCCTGGCGCTGATGGCGGCGGTGGATCAGGGCGTGCTGCGGCAGCGGACCGGGCTGCTGCTCCTGGTGCCGGGCGCGCTGGGGTATGCGTTCGGCGTGGCGTTGCAGGTCAACAACGTGTTCGACCATGGCTCGCCGGCGGTCTATCGCGTGGCGGTGCTGAGTCGGTCGGTCTCGCACGGACGCTCCACAAGTTGGTCACTGCGGCTGGCGCGTTGGGGACCGGCGCGTAGCGGCGGCAATGTGACCGTCACACCTGAACTTTACAGCTGGTCGCCGCCCGAACATCGCGTGTGCGTACGGTTGCATCCGGGCGCGCTGCACATCGCCTGGTACGCGGTGGTCTATTGCAACCTGTATGAACGCAACCTGGCCGAAGCAACCGCGCTGCCGCAGCTACGCCGCCGTGCGGCTGCGGGCGACATCGCGGCGGCGCGGCGCATCGGGATCGACCGCATCCGCGGCCTGGGCGTGGCCCGCGACTTCGCCGCCGCGCGCCGCCGCTTGCTGCCGGCCGCGGCAGCGGGGGATCCGGTGGCGGCCTGGGCGCTCGGCTCGATGCGCCAGCACGGGTTGGGCGTGCCCCGCGACGATGCACGGGCCGCGGTGTGGTTCGCGCGCGGCGCGGCGGCGGGGGAGCCTCGGGCGGAAACGGATCTGGGCTACCTCTATGCCTTCGGTCGCGGTGTCCCGCGCGATCCGGCCCGCGCCGTGGCCTGGTACCGGCAGGCGGCACGGGCGGGCAACGCGCTGGCGGCGTGGAACCTGGGGCTGTTCTATCGTGACGGCTACGGCGTGCCGGCGTCCCCCGCCCATGCCGTCCGGTTGTGGATGCGTGCGGCGCGCGGCGGCTACCTGCCGGCCATGGACGCTCTGGCCGGGGCGTATGCGCGCGGCTGGGGTGTGGCGGCCAATCCGGGCTGGGCGCTGGCCTGGACCCGCGCCGCCGCCGCGTCCGGCTCAGCGCCGGCGATGCGCCGGCTGGCGGCGATCGCGTTGCACGGAACGGGCGCGCGGAGCGATCGGCAGAACGCCTATTACTGGCTGGCGCTGGCGGACCGGGAGGACCCGCACGGGGCCTCGGGCACGGCGGCATTCCGCGCCCGGGCAGCGGCGGCGCTGAGCGGGCCGCAACGAGCGCATCTGGATCGGATGGTAGCGCGGTGGTGGGCGTGGCCCGTGGTCGTGCCGACGCAGCCGGCGCGATAGGGCACACGCGGAGTTCCGTCCGACGTCGCGCGAGACGGGATTGGATCGTCATAGCGGCACACGGTATCCGCGCATCTCAGCGCCGCGACCTTCGAGGGCAACCGCACCTCTTGCCCCACCCGCCCAACGCCGCCACGCTCCCGCCCGAACAAGCGGGAGGCCAGGCGATGGACTACACCACCCTCGGGCGCACGGGGTTGCGCGTCAGCGTGGCCGGCCTCGGCGCCGGCGGCCATTCGCGCCTGGGCATCTCCACCGGCGGGACCGAGGCCGACGCCATCGCCCTGATCCACGCCGCGCTGGATCACGGCGTCAACCTGATCGACACGGCCTCCGTCTATGGCACCGAAACGGTCGTCGGCAAGGCGCTCGCCGGCCGCCGCGCCGGCGTGGTGCTGGCAACCAAAAGCTCGGCGATCCGCGCCGGCGAAGTGCTGACGGCGGCGGCGGTACGTGACAGCCTGCAAGCCTCGCTGCGCGCGCTGGGCACCGATCACATCGACATCTTCCAGCTCCACGCCGTCCCCCCGGCGCAATACGTGACCGTGCGCGACCGGCTGGGCCCGGTGCTGGTGCGCGCCCGCGAACAGGGGCTGATCGGCCATCTCGGCATCACCGAGACC
>JAKAZJ010000219.1 GCA_021826565.1 Pseudomonadota bacterium
TCCCCCGCCGATGATCGGGCGCGGGCGGATCAAGCTGCGCTACGTCACCCAGGCCAAGGCGCGGCCGCCCACGTTCGTGGTGTTCGGCACGCGCGCGGAACAAACGCCGGAAGATTACCAGCGCTACCTGGTCAATGCGCTGCGCGAGACCTTCGAGCTACCCGGCGTGCCGATCCGGTTGCAGATGCGGGGCACCACCAACCCGTTCGCCGAGCCGTAACGCCCGGTCCGACAAACCGCGCGCGGGCGCGGTCGGTCATGTCAGCGCGGCGCCGCGCCGTTCCGGGATCAGCAGCGCCAGCGCGATCAGGTCGATCACATACAGGACCGCGAGCAGCGCGATCGCGGTCGCGAATCCATGTTTGGCCAGGATGCTGCCGACCACGAGCGGGCCGAAGCCGCCGATGAAGCGGCCGATATTGAACAGCACGTTCTGCGCCGTGGCGCGCGCGGCGGTGGGGTAAAGCTCGCTCATCAGCGCGCCATAGCCGCCCAGCATCCCGTTGATGAAGAAGCCCATCACGGCGCCGCCGATCAGCAGCGCCCCGGGCGAGGAAAGCCGCGCATAGACCAGCACCATGATCGCCGCTCCCAGCATGTAGCCCATGAAACTGGGTCGCCGGCCGAACCGATCCGCCAGCATTCCGAAGCACCAGATGCCGAGGCCCATGCCCAGAATCGTCACCACGATCCAGGTCGCGGTGCCGACCAGACCCAGATGCAGCTTGCCGTTGAGGTAGCTGGGCAGCCAGATCATCACGCCATAGTAACCGAAATTCTGCACCCCGCACAGGATGATCATCCCCAGGCTGATCTTCGCCGTGGCCGCGTCCGCGACCAGCAGCCGCAGCGACTGCGTCTCACTGGTTGCGTGTTTGCGTGCGAACAGCGCGGGTTCGTGCAAGCGCCGGCGGATCAGGAACGCAGCGAACGCCGGGACGATACCGACGGCGAACATCCCGCGCCAGCCGATCAACGGCAGCAGCGCCGGCGTGACCAGGGCCGCGACCAGCACGCCCGCCTGCCAACCGAGCCCGACATAGGAAGAGACCCGGGCGCGCTTGGACGCGGGCCAGGCCTCGGCGGCAAGGGTCATGCCGATGCCGAACTCCCCGCCCAGGCCAAGCCCGGCGACGGCACGGAAGATCAGCAGCTGGGTGTAGGATTGCGCCAGCGCGCAGGCGCCGGTGAAGACCGCGAACAGAACGATGGTCCAGGTCAGCACCCGCACCCGTCCCAGGCGGTCGGCCAGCGTGCCGAACAGGATGCCGCCCACCACCGCCCCCACCAGCGTGTAGGTGAACAGCGCGCCGATCTGGGCCGGGACCAGATGCAGCGCATGCGCGATGGGGCCGACCATGAAGCCCAGGATCAGCAGGTCGAACCCGTCCATCGCGTAGCCGACGGCCGCGCCGAGCAGGGCGCGGCGGGCTTCCGGGGTAACGATGTCGTCGGCGGCGGTAGCGGACATCAAGGCGGGTCCTTTGATCGGCAAGGTTGGGCGACTGGCAAGGCTGGCCGTGATGGCTGGCTCCCAGACGAAGAGTCAAGCATCGCCCGGCGCAACCGGAATCACGCTCACATGCGCGGCCACCACCCGCCAGCCTTCGGCCAGTCGCGCCCAGGATTGCATCTGCCGTCCCACGCTGCCGCCCATGCCCGGGCGATGGAACAAGGTCGATGCGGTCGCGAAGTCACGCCCAAAGGTCGTGATCACGGTGCGCGACAGGTCGCGCGCCAGACCGGCGGACGAACGCGCCATCCGAAACGCCGCGATCTCGGCTGCGCCGTAGAGATTCTCCGCGCCGCCGTAACGGATTACCCGTGGATCGTCCCAGAACAGCGCGCGCAGCGTGGCGGTGTCGTTGCCGACCAGCGCCGCTTCGTAGCGGGCGAAGGCCGCGCGCAACTCGGCCAGCACCTCGGGTTGGTTGATCTCCATGCCGTTTCTCCAGGAAGTCGTTCGGATCGGACCGCTTGGGCCGGGGTCAGAAGGCAGCAGCGCCCGGGCGCGGGGCGGCCACCACGCCGCGTTGCTCCAGCGCGTGCGCCAGCCGCAATACCAGATCCTCACGCCAAGGAGCCGCGATCAGTTGCACCGCGATCGGCAGCCGGCCCGGCCCCGCTACCGGCACCGCGACCACCGGTAACCCGATGAACGAGATCGGCTGGGTGAAGATGCCGATATTCGGCCGTAACGGCACTTCCCCCCCGTCCAGCAGCAGCGTTTTGGTCCCGATCGGCGGGGCGTCGCAGGGCGTGGCCGGAGCCAGGATGACATCGACCGCGGCGAACTGCGCCAGCACCGCGTCGCGGTACCAGCGCCGGAATTTCTGCGCCTGCGTCACGAATGCGGCCGGCAGCATCGCGCCGGCGATCAATCGGTCGCGCACATCGGGATCGAACGCGGCGGGGTTTTCGCGTAGTCGGGTCAGGTGCAGCGCCGCGCCCTCGGTGGTGGTGATGACGTAGGCCGCCGCGCGCGCCCGCGCCGCCTCGGGTAGCGTGACCGACTGCGTTGCGCCCAGCGCCGCAGCCACCGTCTCCAGCGCCGCCAGCGCCGTCTCCTGCGCGCCGGCGCGGAAATACCCTGCCGCCACGCCGACCCGCAGCCCGGCGATCGGCTCGTCGAGCCGCGGCAGGACCGGCTCGGCCGCGCGCGCCGCGCAGGCCGGGTCCGCCGGGTCCGGTCCCTGCATCGCGTCGTACGCCAGCGCGAGATCGGCGGCAGAGCGCGCCAGCGGACCGAGATGATCCAGACTGGCCACGAACGGGAAGCTGCCCGCGCGTGACAGCCGGCCGTAGGTCGGTTTCAGCCCGAACACGCCGCAGAACGAGGCCGGCACCCGGATCGATCCGTTGGTGTCGGAACCAAGCGCGATCGGCACCAGGCCGCCCGCCACCGCGCCGCCCGAACCGCCCGAGGACCCGCCTGTCATCCGGGTCAGATCATGCGGATTGCGCGAGGCGCCGTCATGACTGTTTTCCCCGGTAAAATCATAGGCGTATTCGCCCATATTGAGGCCGCCGACCAGCACCGCCCCGGCCGCCTCCAGCCGCGCGATCAGGGTGGCGTCGCGCGCGGCTGGCGGACAGGCGCGGTTGATGGCCGATCCCGCCCGGGTCGGCAGCCCGGCGATATCGAACAGGTTCTTCACCGCGAACGGCACCCCGGCCAGCGGCCCCCCTGGCTGGCCGGCGGCCAACGCAGCGTCGATCGCGCGCGCCCGGGCCTCGGCCCGCGCCGCGGTCACGTCGGTGAAGGCATTGAGGTGCGGATTGTCGCGTGCGATCCGCGCCAGCGCCGCGCCGACCACCTGGGTTGCGGTCAGGCGCCCGGCGCCGATCCCGGCAGCGATTGCCCTGGCGCCGGTCCAGGCCAAGTCTTCCCCGGGCCCGCTCATGGATGAAACACCGGCGCGGGCTCGGCGTCGTCGGGTAGGGCGAACGCGGCCACCAGGCGCGCCTGGGCGAGCGAAATTTCTAGATGGGCGCGGATCGCAGGGCGCCATTCCGGTTGCAGCGCGATCCCCAGCAAAGGGGCGGCGGCCTCGATCAGCGCATCGGTGGCATCCGGATCGCTCATGCGGGACCTCCCTGTGCGGCGAGCCAGGCGCGCCAGCCGCCGAACCGGGTGATGTCCGGCGCGCCGGCCACGCCGTCCGCCTCGGCGAGGAACCCGAGGCACGGGCCGTCGGTCAGGGCCACCGTGCCGAAGCCAAGCGGCGACGGGACCCTTTCCAGCAGCGCGCCGATCGCGGCGGTGGGCAGCGCCCAGATCTCGCCAAGGATCGCCGCGCCGGTCGGCACGCGGACCATGCCCGGCCGGGTGCCAAGGGCGAACAGCCGGTAGGTCGGCAGCGTCGTTGCTTCGCGCAGCAAGCGTCCGCCGAGTGCGGTCAGTTGGGGGTTGAGCGCCAGCCCCGACATATGCGCGCCGATGCAGAACAGGGCAGTCTCTCCTGGGACGCTTTCCCCTGGGGCGCATTCCCCTCGCACCGCGCCCCGCGGTGCCGGTTTGGGCAGGGGCCGGCTGGTCGCGCCGACACCGCCCGCGTTTGCCCGGTGCAGCGCATCGGCGATCGGGGCAAGCCGGGCTTCGGCAAACCCCGGGCCAAGCAGCATCATTCCCACCGGCACTCCATCCGGCCCGATTCCGCCCGGCACGGCGAACGCCGAAAGGCCGCAGAGATTGCCGAAATTGGTGAATGCGCCAAGCCGCGTGTTCGGGCCGAACGGGTCGGCCGCGTCCTCGGCCAGGGTCGGGCAGAAGGGGGCGGTCGGCAGCAGCAGCGCGTCGTACTCCGCGAACAGCAGCTCCGCCGCGCGCCGCGCCTCGGCCAGACGGTCGAAGGCGAGGAAAGCATCGACCGTGCGCCGGTCAAAGCCGCTTTCCAGAATGTGGCGCGTGACCGGATGCAGGATGTCCGGCCGGCGCGCGATCGCGTGCTGCAGCGCGGCGGTCCGCTCTGCCACCCACGGGCCCGCGTAGAGCAGCCGCGCCAGATCCAGCAGGGGCGCGATCCCGACGATCTCGGCCTTGAGAAGCGCGGCGGCTCGCGCCAATGCCGCGCCGGTTGCCGGCGCGCAGAGATCGGCGACATCGGCGGTGGCGATGCGCACGGCCCCGGACGCCGCGCGCCCCGCGTCCGCAACGGGGGCGCGGCGGGCATACGGGTCGGTCGGATCGAATCCGGCGATCACGCGGTAAACGTCCAGCGCCACATCCACCGTTTCCGCGAACACCGAGATCGTGTCGAGCGA
>JAKAZJ010000220.1 GCA_021826565.1 Pseudomonadota bacterium
GCGCAGTTGCGGCGCCGGCGATAGCTTCCTGCAGTTCGGCTATGCCGGTACGTTTTCGTTCATCGACGCCGGCTCGGCCCCGGGGGCAAACCTGCTGTCCGGAACCTTCGCCGTCACCGGCAGTCCTTCGACCACGGGTGCCCAGTTCGGCGCCAATGTCGGGTCCGGCAGCGCGAGCTTCGCGGCCAGCGCGACACCGGGCAATCTTAGCCAGTTGATACTCACGTCGAAATACCTGGCGTTCCTGAACGAGACGAACGAAACCGCCGCGTTCAGCCTGTCGTCGCTCGTACCGGACTTCGCGACCGGCACGGTGAACAGCAACAACCAGGCCTATCCGGCGGCGGGGACGTTCAACGCCTCGGGCACGGGCACGTTCTCGTCCAATCCCGGCCCGGTTGCCGCGGTTCCCGAACCGCCGACCGCCGCCCTGCTCGGCGGCGCCCTGCTGGGCTTCGCCCTGCTGCTGAACGGACGCGCCGCGGCGCGCAAGCGCACGTCTCCGCACCTCGCGTAAAAACCGCTACCGCCTCACCCGGCGTTATCGGGTGGGGCGGCGCCGGAGGGTCAGCGGCGAACCCCGGCGAGTTGCAGCGCCAGTTCCGCCAGGTGCTCGCACAGCGCCTCCAGCTTCAGGCGTCCATCGGGCCGATGCCACGTGTAGGCCCACGAGATCATGCCGCCCAGCGCCAGCGCGGCCAGGTTGGCATCGGCGACCCGGAACTCCCCCGCCGCCACTCCCTCGCCCAGCAACGCTGACAATTTGCGGTCGAAGCGCTTGCGCAGGCTGGTGATTTCCGCCAGCGCGTCCGGGTCCAGGTTCTTTTCCTCGCGGAAGAAGATCGCGATATTCGCCTGGCGTTCCAGCACCACCTTGGCGAACTCCACCATCGCGCGATGCAGCCGCGCGGTGGGCGCGCCGGGGCTGGCGGCGGCGGTGGCGACGGCGTCCAGCGAGAGTTCGATGGTCGGCGTGCAGAGCGCCGCCAGCAGCTCCGCCTTGCCACGGAAATAGGTGTAGATGAACGGCTTGGTCACGCCCAGCGCGGCGGCCACGTCATCCAGCGTGGTCGCGGTGTAGCCGCGCGCATAGAACAGGTCGCACGCCGCGGCCAGCACGCGCTCACGCTTGACCGCCTGGGTCTCCGACCGGGTGCGCTCCGCCTCGCTCATGGGCCGGGCTTCTAGGCGGTAACCCGCCCCGGTGCAAAGCCGGGCCGGCCAGGGCGTGGGTCAGAGCGGCTTGAAGCTGCGGTCCACCGTCACGTCGATCAGCGTAGGGCCGTCGGCTGCCAACGCGGCGGCCAGCAGGTCGCGCAATTCCGCGATGGTCCGCGCCCGCTGCGCCGCCAGCCCCAGGCCGCGGGCGACGGCGACGAAATCCACCGCCGGGTTGTCGAGCTCCATCCCCACATAGCGGTCGGTCTGCTGCGCGAAACCGGCCATCGCGTTGGTACGCTGTTTCAGGATCCGGTACGAACTGTTGTTGATGATGACGAACACGACCGGAAGTTTCTCGTGCGCCGCGGTCCACAGGCCCTGGATGGTATACATCGCCGAGCCGTCGCCGATCAGCGCCACCACCGGCCGGTCCGGCTGCGCGAGCTTGGCGCCGATCGCCGCCGGCAGCCCCCAGCCGATGCCGCCGCCGCGCAGTCCGAAGAAGCTGGCGGCATCGTCGCACGGCATCAGCCGGCGCAACCCGGCGCCGTTGGAGACGGTCTCATCGATGACGATGGCGCGCGGCGGCAGCATCGCGGCGATCGCGCCGAGCAGCGCCAGCGGCGCGATCGGGCTGCGATCGGCCAGGGAAGCGGCCTCGGCGCGCAGCCGCGCCAGGCTGGCGATGCCGTCCGCGCGGTGGCGCGCCAGGCGCGTGGCGGCGCGCGTCGTGCCACCCGGGCCATAGGCGGCGGCGACCGCGGCGGTCAATTCCGGCAAGCTCGCTTTGGGGTCCGCCAGGATCGACACCTGCTCGGCATAGTTCTTCGCCAGCTCCCACGGATCGGTGTCCAGATGCACGATGCCCATGCCTTCCGGCAGCGACTCCACCGCGCCCGGCAGCGACAGGGTGAACAGATCCGCCCCGATCGAGATCAGCAGATCGTGCTCGCTCAGGATGCCGCGGATCACATGCGGCAGCCTGGCGTAGCTGCCGCGGCATAACGGGTGGGAGGCGGGGAACATCGCCCGGCTGGCCATGCATTCGTCCCAGACCGGCGCGCCGATGGTTTCGGCGAAGGCGACCAGCTCGGCCAGCGCGCCCGCGGCTGGCACGGCGTCCCCGGCCATGATCACCGGCCGCTCGGCGCGCGCGATCAGCGCCGCGGCGCGGGCCAGGGCCGCGGCGTCCGGGCGCATCCCGGTTGCGATCCGCGAGGGCGCGCCCAGCTCCACCTCCGCCGAGCCGGTCAGGATGTCCCCGGGGAGCGACAGGAACACCGGGCCGGTGGGGGGCGCGAGCGCGGTCTTGGCGGCGCGGTGGATCGCACGCGGCAGGTCTTCCAGGCGGCGCACTTCATGGGACCATTTCACGAACGGCTGCGCGATCCGCGGCAGGTCCGCCCATAGCAGCGGTTCGGTAAAGTTGAAGGTCTGTTCGTGCTGTCCGGCCGTGACCAGCACCGGCGAACCCGCCTTCTGCGCGTCATACAGCATCCCCATCGCGTTCCCGAGACCTGGGGCGACATGCAGATTGACCGCCGCCAGCCCGCCCGAGGCCTGGGCATAGCCGTCCGCCATTGCCATCGCGGGGGCTTCCTGCAATGCGAGCACGTAACGAATCGCCGGCTCCACCGCCAGCGCGTCCATCAGCGGCAATTCGGTGGTGCCGGGATTGCCGAACAGCACGCGCACTCCCTCCTGCTTCAGCAGTTCCAGCAGCACGGTCTTTCCGGCGAGCATCGGCATGGGGCGGTTCCTCGGTTGCGCGCCGAGACTGGCAAGTCCGGGCCGATCCGGCAACGGCGCCGCTTTGCGCGGGGTGGGGAATCGGCTATGGCGAGCCACTATCGAAGCAACAACCTGGGAGGCTCCCATGAACAAGATCACCCGTCGCGCCACGCTGGGCGCGATTGCCGTGGCACCGCTCGCGCGGCCGGCGCTGGTGCGTGCCGCCAGCGCGTCCAAGACCGTCAAGATCGGTCTGGTGTGCGACATGAACGGTCCGTATCGCACCGTCGGCGGACCGGGCTCGAAGATCGCGACCGAGCTCGCGATCCAGGATTTCGGCGGCACCGTGCTGGGGCGCAAGATCGAGATCCTGCAGGCCGATGACCAGAACAAGCCGGATGTGGCCAGCGGTATCGCGCGGCAATGGATCACTGAGGACCATGTGGATGTGCTGGGCGACGGTTCGGCGACTTCGTCGGGTCTCGGGGTGCAGCAGGTCTCGCGCGAGAAGAACGTGATCTACCTGTGCACCGGTCCGGCGGCGACGGATTTCACCGACAAATTGTGCTCCCCGGTCAGTTTCCATTTTGGCTACGACACGTACGCGCTGGCGAAAAGCACCGGCGGCACGCTGACCGCGCATGGCGGGAAGACCTGGTTCTTCATTACGGCCAACTACGAATTCGGGTTCTCGCTGCGCGACAACACCGAAAAATTCATCAAAGCCGCCGGCGGCAAGGTGCTGGGCAACGTGAACGCCCCGCTCGGGACCGCGGATTTCTCGTCCTATCTGATCCGCGCCAAGGCGTCCGGGGCGCAAGTGATCGGGTTCGCCAATGCCGGGACGGATCTGCAGAACTGCCTGAAGCAGGCGACCGAATTCGGTATCGCCAAGGGGGGGCAGCGGCTTGCTACCTTGCTGATGTCGATCGAGGATGTGATCGCGGTCGGGCAGAAGAATGCGGCCGGGCTGGCGCTGACCAATTCCTTCTACTGGAACATGTCGCCGGCGGCGGCGGCGTGGGGCAAGCGGTTCTGGTCGAAGATCGATCAGCCGCCGGCGCAGCAGCACGCGGGGCTGTATTCGGCGGTGTTCCACTGGCTGAAGGGGGTGAAGGCGGCCGGCACCACGGAAGGCCCGGCGGTGGCGGCGAAGATGCACGCGATGAAGGTCAACGATTTCTACATGAAGAACGTAACGATCGAGCCGAACGGGCGGGTGCTCAACCCGATGTATCTGTGGCAGGTGAAGTCGCCATCCGCGGGCCAGGCGAAATGGGATTTCTACAAGCATCTGGCGACCACGCCGGGCGCGCAGGCGTTCCAGCCGCTGGCCGAAACCGGCTGTCCGCTGGTGCATAGCTGAACCGACGGCCCCCTTGGAGGACGTGGTCGGGCGGGAGCCCGACTGCGTCGCCTGGGGGACGTTTTCAGCCGGCCGGCATCAGCGCCGCGTTGGCCACGATGTCCGGTGCGGCGTCGAAGGCGCGCACCAGGCTGAGGGCCGCCGCGTCGGGGCGGTTGCGGCCTTGCTCCCAGTTTCGCAACGTATCCAGATCGATCCCCAGAAGGGCGGCGAACTCGCGCTGCGACAGGCCGTGGCGGGCGCGGATGGTGTTGATTTCGGTTCCGTCCCGCGTCCGTTCACGCGCCACGGTGACGCCAAGCGCCGCCAGGTCCCGCGCCAGCGCCGGAATGTTCGCGCCCTCCGCGATCGCCGTGACCGCCAGGCCCGCTTCCGCCAGACGCGTGATCGCGGCATGGGCACCCTGAAGCGACAGCCCGGCCGCGCGCAGCCGTTTCAGCACCGACAGCCGGCGGTCGAAGGCGCCCACCCGGCGCAGTACCAATTCAATGCGCGCGCCGGA
>JAKAZJ010000221.1 GCA_021826565.1 Pseudomonadota bacterium
GCACAGTGTCGCCGAAGCCCGCAACCATCTGTCCGAACTGATCGACCGCGCCCGCGCCGGCGAGCAGGTGGTCATCACCCGCCATGGCACAAGGGTGGCCGAGATCACCGCCGCCCCCCCTTCTCCGCGTCCGGTCTCGGCCGCCGATCTCGACTTCCTCGCCCGCCATCGCGTCGGTCGCCCCATCAGCGCCCCCATCAGTCCTGCCGTGGGCACCGATGCCGGTCACCTGCTCAGCGATCTGCGCGACGCCGAGGAGCGGTGAGCCTCTACCTCGACGCCAGCGTCCTGGTCGCCCTGCTCATCCATGACAGCCTGACCGAACCGGCCGAGGCCCTGCTCCGATCCGATCCCCAGCCGCTGATCCTGAGCGATTTTGCCGCCGCCGAATTCGCCTCCGCGGTGGCCCGCCGCGTGCGCACCAAAGATCTGACGGCAACCGAGGCGCGCGTCGCTTTCACCACTCTCGATCTGTGGGGCGCCCGCGCGACGCGGCGGGTGGAGACCATCGGTGCCGATGTCGCCGCCGCCGCGGCGTTCCTGCGTCGCCTGGATTTGTCGTTGCGCACGCCCGATGCGCTGAACATCGCCATCGCGCAGCGGCTGGATGCCACGATGGTGACCTTCGACAGGAAAATGGCCGCGGCGGCCCGCCAGCTGGGCCTGCCGACCGTTCCGGACCGCGCTGCTCACAGCAGGGTCGGGGCGTAGGGCGGCGCCGTCACCGCCACCGCCGGCAGCGGCTTCACCCCGCACGCCGCCAGATAATCCGCGACGGCATCGAACGCCGCCGGCGCGCGGGTCTGATCGGCCGCGTCGCCGATCGGCACATAGATCACCGTCTCGTAGCGCGCGCGTGTCAGCAGCACGCGATAGGTGTTGACCGCATAGGCCCGTCGCGTCGCATCGCGCACCGTCTGCCAGGCGGTGCCGGCGAAGCGCCGCGCGGTCCAGCCTTCTGGACCCGGAACCAGATCGTTTCCCCAAGCCAGGCCCACCACGTCCAGTTCCAGTCCCTGACAAGCGAACTGCGTCGCCGGCAGTTCCAGCGCGTCGGAGGCGCGCACATCCGGCCACCGGTCCAGAAACCAATGCGCGACCGCATCGGCATCCATATGCGGGAACGCCGGCCACAGCCCGTCCGCCACCAACCGCCGCGCGCCGGCGCTGCAGACCAGCCCGGCGCGGCGCAGCCCGCGCGCCCGCGCCCGCAGCCCCGCGCGCAGCGCCGGCTGGGACCGGGTGACGAAGAACGGCACCCCGCCTGCCTCGGCCGCGATGGCCGCCGCCATGCGCGTCTCCCCGGCCAGCACCGCTTCCACCCAGGGTGAAGCGGCGGCGGAGCGGATCGCGCGCACCGGCACCGACAGATGCAGCGCCGGGTCCAGCCGCAGCGTGCCCGGGGCAACCGGGAACAGACGCCGGCGCGGGTCGGTGCCGCCGATCACGCCCGGTGGCGCGGCGGCGGACCAGGTCGGGCGGGCAGCCAGCGCGGCGCCCCATTCGGACAGGCCGGCCTCGCCGGTGTTGATCTCCTGGCCAGTGCCGACCAGCGCGATCACCACCGCCCAGTCGGCGTGGCGGGCCATGATGTCGAGCACCAGCCCCGCCTCGCTATCGCCGTGTTCGAACTTGCGGCGGCCGAACGCGGCGTCCCAGGCACGCTGGGCTTCGTCGAAGACGATCACGTGCTCATGCGGCGGCGTCGCGCGCTCGGCGTTGTCCTTCAGGAAGCCGTTCACCGGCTGGATGGCGCTCGCGGCCTCCCGTCCCGCCTGGCGCGCGGAGCGTCCGCGCGCGCGGGCGTCCCGCGTCAGCGCGGCGCGCATCACGTGGACCAGCGGCAGGTTGCCGGTCAGGAACGCCACCCCCGCATCCGGCGCGGCGCCGAACACCACGTTCAACCCGCACAGGGTCTTCCCGGCGCCGGGAATACCGGTGACGAACAGGGCCAGATGCCGCCGCTGCGTGCGCGCCTCATCTAGCGCGGCCCCGATCGCATCGGCGGTGTGGGTCAGATTGGCCACGTCGGCGCGGGCGGCCAGCAGTTCCGGCACGTTGTGGCGGGCATACAGCATCCGCGCCGCCTCGATGATGCCCGGGACCGGGCGGTAGGGGGCGGCATCCCAGGTTGCGGCGTCGGTTGGGGCATGCGCGGGCAGCCAGTCGGCAAGCTCCGCCAGCAGCGCCGGGAAGCTCGCCGCCGAAGCGTCCTGCACCGGGACCACATGTTGCAACGGCAGCGGGCGCGTGACCGGCGCCGGCTGCCCCGTCTCCGCCAGCAGCACCGGCACGATCGACCAGCCCCGGCTGCCGGCGTGGAAATCCTGAAGGTCCAGCGCGTAGTCCTCGGCCTGACGACGGCCGTCCAGGGTGAAGCCCTGGGCGCCGGATTTCAGCTCGATCACCAGGATGGCGCGATCGGTCAGGATCACCGCATCGATGCGCTTGCCCAGGCGCAGCAGCGGGTATTCCAGCAGCACCGACCAGCCCCCCGGCGCGCCCGCCAGGGCGGCGGTCAGCAGCGGAATCTGGGTGCGCCAGGCACGCAGCTGGGTGTCGCGGTTGGTGGGGTGGGCTTCGGCCTGGCGCAGCGCCAGCGTGGCGACGATGTCCTCGGCCGCGGCGGCGCGGAACGCGGTCAGGCTCCCGGACCACCAGGCCCGGGTCATGTCCGCACGATCACGCCAGGATCACCCGCGCCCGATGCGCGGCCGCCGTCGCCAGCCGCCGGTCGAGGGTCAGCAGCGGCGCGTCCAGCAGCTCGGCCAGCGCGACATAGGCGGCGTCATAGGCGGTGACATTGTGGCGCAGCTCCCAGATCCGGCCCAGCATCCGGGTTTGCGCATGCCGCTGAATCGGCAGCGCCGCGAGTGCCGCGAGCATGGCCGCACCGCGCGCGCCGTCGATCTCGCCGCGCGCCGCATAGCGGCGGGTGACCTGGGCGACCTCCATATCCAGAAGATGCGGCGCGTGCAGGGTGAGGGCAGGATCGTAAAGCCACCGGGTCAGCACGGCGGACGATCTGCCCAGCAGGACCTCGACCAGGGCCGAGGCATCGACGACGATCAACGCGCGTCGCGCTCGGCCCGCACCGCATCGGCCGCCGATTCCGACACCTCGATCGGCGGCAACGCTGCGATCCGCGCCCGCATCTCCTCCTTGGTCGGCACCTCGGCGATCAGCCGCAGTTCAGCCAGCAGATAGTCGGACAGCGACATGCCGGCCAGCGCGGCGCGGGACTTGAACTCGCGGTGCAGCGTGTCGGGGACGTGGCGGATCTGGATCATGGCGGACATGTGAGACACAGTAATGCATGTGCTCCACATGTCAAGCCGCATCCTCCAGCACCATCGCCGCCGCCTTCTCGCCGATCATGATCGCCGGCGCGTTGGTGTTGCCCGAGGTCAGGCTGGGCATGATCGACGCATCCGCGACCCGCAGGCCGGCGATCCCGTGCACACGCAGCCGCGGGTCCACCACCGCCAGGGGGTCCACCCCCATCTTGCAGGTGCCGACCGGGTGATACGTGGTCTCCGCCGCGCCGCGCACCCAGGCCAGGATGGCGTCATCCGTCACCGCGTCCGGCCCCGGCGCCAGTTCCCGCAGCCGGAACGGCGCCATCGCCGGGGCGGCCATCACCGCGCGCGCGATCCGCACCGCGCGCGCGGTGATTTCGGCGTCGATCGGGGCGGACAGGAAGTTGAACGCGATCGCCGGCGCCCGCGCCGGATCGGCGGCGGTGATATGGATCGACCCGCGGCTCTCGGGGCGCATCGGATGGGCGTAGCAGGTCATGCCGGACTGGGCCGACAGGCGCGGGCCGCGCGGGCCCGGCTCGGTCAGCATCGGCACCCAGCCGAGCAGGACGTCCGGTGCCTCCAGCCCCTCCCGTGAGCGGACGAAGGCGCGCAGCGGCGCCGCCACCATCCCCAGCAGGCTGGGTTGCCCCAGCGCGTAGCGCAGCGCCTGACCGACCAGGCCGAAACCGCCGCGGAGGTCATTGAAGCTGGCGCCCTTGGTATCGATCGCCCAGCGCGTGCGCGGCGCGTAGTGATCGCGCAGGTTTTCGCCCACGCCGGGCAGCGCCTGGCGGAGTGCGATCCCGAGCGCGCGCAGCCGCTCCGGCTGGCCGATGCCGGACAGTTCCAGCAACTGCGGGGAGTTGATGGTGCCGCCGCAGATGATCGTTTCGCGCCCGGCCGTGGCCTGGTGCTCCGCGTCGGCGGCGCGATAGCGCACGCCGGTGCAGCGCGCGCCGTCGAACAACAGGGTCTGCGCCAGCGCGCCGGTGGCGATGCGCAAGTTCGGGCGCCGGCGGGCCGGGTCCAGGTAGCAGCGCGCGGTGCTCATCCGCCGGCCGCGGGCGATGGTCGCCTGGCTCATGGCGATGCCGTCCTGCACGGCGCCGTTATAGTCCGGGTTGTGCGCGATGCCGCACTGGCCGGCGGCTTCGATCAGGGCCGCGAGCAGGGGCGCGGTGGGCGGCGGGTTGGTGACGCGCAGCGGGCCATCCCGGCCGCGGAACGCATCGTCGCCTTCATCGTAGCGTTCCATGCGCTTGAAGAACGGCAGCACGTCGGCATAGCTCCAGCCGCGGTTGCCGAGCTGTGCCCAGGTGTCGAAATCCTGCGCCTGGCCGCGTACGAACGCCATGCCGTTGATCGCGCTGGAGCCGCCCAGCAGCTTGCCGCGCGGGACCGGGATGGCGCGACCGTTGGTCGCGGGTTCGGGTTCGGCCGCGTACAGCCAGT
>JAKAZJ010000222.1 GCA_021826565.1 Pseudomonadota bacterium
CCGTGGATGCGGGGCGAGCGCGAATGGCGGACCGGCCAGCCGGCGATGCCGGCGACTCGGGCCTGAGCGGTGAGAAGGCGCATCGGGGGAACATTCCCCGGGCGCGGGGGAAGATCAACCCGGGTGGTGGGGCGGCGATGCCGCGCCGCCGCCGGCGGAAGCACCCTTCTACCCCGCCACCTCCGCTTCAGGCGCCCCGGCCGCCAGCGCGGCCATGTAGCCCAGGATCAGATCGCGGGAGCGGAACCGGCCCGACCAGCGCGCCTCCTCCTCGCGCCGCACGATCGGGAAGCTGGACAGCACGTAGTCCGCCGCCGCGCGGTCCAGCCCGTAGAGGTGGAAGAACACCGCATCCAGCCGGGCCCGGCTTCGCAGCCGCCGCTCCTCGTCCCACGCGAAGGGCGGGCCGGCGTGGCCCTGGTCGCGGGCAAACTCGGTCAGGTCATGGGCGGTGTAGCTGAGCGCCAGCACCTCGGCGCGGATCAGCGCCTCGGCGGTGAGTGGGCCGAAGCTGGTGGCGTAGCCCTCGGGCGGGACCAGCGGCAGTTGTTCCACGATGTAGAAGTTCAGATGGGTGCCCTGCACCTTCTGCCGCGCCACGTAGTCCAGCACCAGGGCGTTGAGATTGGCCAGCAGCAGCGGAGCGAAGCGGCGATAGGGCCAGGCGCCGCCGGTCGCTTCCTCCGCCGGCTCCGGAAGCAGCAACGGCAGCGTGTTGGCGTATCCGGCGCGTGGCACCACCGCCGCGATCATCGTCCGCGCATCGGTCGGCCGGGCGATGTCGCGGAAGCCGACGGCCCAGTCGAGCCCATCAGGCCATTCGAGGTCATTTTCGGCGACCCAGAATTCAGGCCTCGGAGCATAGACCGGATCGCAATGCTGCTCCGGCGTGGTTGGAACGCTGACGAACGGATTATGCAGATTGGCCGCATTCGCCCCCACCGAAGCGGCGCGATGGTCGAACTGATGAATCGCCCGCCCCGTCATCAGCGCCCGCCACCGCGCCCGCCCTTTCTCCCACCGGTTTCCCACCACCGGATAGGCCCCCTGCGACGTCAATTCCGCCGCGGTGCGGAACAATCTGGAATCGTTGGTCATATGCAACATCGTGTGATACCGCAGCGGCCACACCGCCCGCGCCGGCGCCACCCGCCGGTCCACCAGCACCGGCAGCCGCGCATGGATCGCCCGCGTCAGCGCCGCGTCGCGCTCGGAGCGGAACACCGGCGCGGTGCCGGTGTTCGGGTTCACCGCCGAGAAATCCTCCGGCGTCAGCGCAAACGCCGCCGCCTCCGCCGCCGCCGCGCTGGGCTGGAAGAACGCCAGCCGCGCCTCGGCGAAGCGCCGCGCCGGCCCGCCGAAGATCAGCGTGCAGAACTTGAACCGGCTGTCCACGTCGGGAAAGAACGCCTCGTTGCCGCGCCCGCCATGGCGGTTCTCGAAATCGAACAGCACCGCAAGCCGCCCGGACCCGCTGATGGCACGAAAAAACGGCGCCGCGCCCAGATCGGCGGCAATCCCGGACGGCACCACCAGCCCCACCACCCCATCCGTCCGCACCAGCCGCATCGCCCGCTCCACAAACAGCGCGTAGAGGTTGGTATCGCCCCCCGACAGCAGCGGGTAATCCCGCGCCGCCTCGCGCGTCGCGGCGAACGGCGAGCCGCCGGCGGCCACCCGCGCCGCGGTCTCGGCCAGTCCCGCCGCCGCGTCATAGGCCGCCGCCTCCGGCGCGCCGGAGGCCCGCAGCCCGGCCACCAGCCGCTTGCGGTCAGCGGCGCGCTGGGCGTGCGCCACCTCGGGCACATGCGCCGCGAACCACTCCACCTCCTGCATCTTCATCCGGTCCCATGGCGGGTTGCCCACCACCGCGTCGAACCCGCCGGCGGGGGCGGCACGCTCCCACTCGTCCCACACCCCGGGGAAGGCGGCTTCCCAGTGCAGGAATCGGCGGTCGGCGGCCAGCGCGCGCGCCTGCTCCAGAAAATCCTGCGCGGCGGCGAAGGCGGCGGACGGGTCGATGCCGTTGCGGTGCGCCGTCGCCCCAGCCCCGGGCGGCAGCGTCATCAGCGTGCCCGTATCGGGCGCGCGCAGCGCGGCGGCGCCGGCACCCAGCCGGGCCGGATCTCCATAGAATCCCGCGAACAGCGCCTCCCGCGCCTTGCGTGCCACCGGCTCGGCGGCTGGGCGCCAGCGCGCGGCATGATAGAGGTCCAGCAGCCCGCGCAACTCGGCGGTGGCGTCCTCCACCCCGGCGAAGGTGACGGCGGAGGCGTGAACCTCGGCCAGATCGGCATCCGCCAGCGCCTCGATCTCGGCCATTCCGGCCGCCGACAGCCGCGCCCGCACCACCGCCTGGTTCATCGCCAGCCCGAAGCGCTGGCGCAGGTCCGTCTCCACCGGATGCACGAACTCGCCGAACAGCGAATCCCCGCATCGCAGATGATGATCGAGGAACGACAGCGGTGCGCCGACGGTGAAGCTGTGCAGCCACAGCGCCAGCTTGGCCAGTTCCACTGCCATCGGATTGCGATCGACGCCATGAACCACCCGCTTCAGCACCATGCGCCGGATCAGGTGGCGGTCGTCCAGCTGGTCTTCGGCCGCCGCGAAGCCGCCGGCCTCGGCCTCGGCCCGCAGCCGCGCGCGCAAGCGGGCCAACTCGCCCACCAGCGGCGAGCGATAGACGCCCTCGGCCCAGGGTACCTGGCCCGGCACCTCGGCGATCGCCGCCATCACCTCGACGGCCAGGTAATCCACCAGTGCCACCAGGAAATGGCCGGACCCCATCGCCGGGTCGCACACCCTGAGCCGCAGGAACGCCGCCGCCGGGTCGGCCGCTTCCAGCGCGGCGAGGCGCTCCGCCGGCGGGCGCCGGTCGGCGGCACCTGCCGCGACGGTGGCGGCGAACCGGCGCCGTGCGTCTTCCAGCAACGGGGCCAGGGTGTGGCGCAGCACAAGGCCCACCAGCTCGTCGGGGGTGTAGTAGGAGCCGGTCACCCGGCGGACATACGGGGTGGGCCGCAGGCGGACCTGCCCGTCGGCTTCCAGCACCGGCTCCCGTTCCAGCAGCTGCTCGTAGATCGCGCCCAGATGCTGGACCGACAGGTCGCGGTAGTTGATCCAGCGCGGCCGATCGCCGGTCCGCTCGCGGGAGAGCGCGTCGATCAGCGGCGCCAGGGCGGCGTCCGCCAGGCCCGGCCCGGCAAGCGGGTCGTCCGGCAGGTCGGCGAAAAGGCCGCCATTGTAGGCGGGCAGTTCCAGCGCCGGATCGCCCTCGCCCACCGCGCCGAACAGGGTCACCAGCCGCTGCCACCAGACGCGCCCGCGCTCGGAAACCGGTCGAGCAACATCGCGCGCTGCCGCCACCGCCTCGCGCAGGCCGCGCAGGCTGTAGGCGCGATAGGCCGGGCGTGCCACCGGCAGCAGGGCGCGGTCCTCCGCGTAGAGCAGGAACAGCAGGCGAAACAGGAAGCGCAGCCCGGCATCGCGGATGGCGGGCAAGCCGGCCTCGGGGCTGGCGGCGGCGAGGCCGGCGATCAGCGCGGGGAACACTTGGTCGAAGACCGCGCGTGACAGGGCAGCTGTCAGCCGTTCCTCGTAGCGCCGCCCCTCGTCCAGTGCGCGGTCCAGGAAATGCGCCCCCGCGGGGTCGGTCAGTGCCAGCGCGTCGCGGTGGAACAGCAGCAGGAGCACCCGCAGCCAATGATCGGCGGGCGCATCGGCCGGCACCGGCGGATCGGCGAGCAACTCAGTCAGATCGAGCTGGACGAACCCGTCGGCCCGTGCCCGCGCCTGCGACCAGTAGAGCCGCCAGAGCCGGCCGTTGGTCAGCAACCCCCAGCGCACCGCTCCGCCCGATTGCGCCTCGGCACGGCCGAGATAGCGCAGGATCTGGGTGGACGGGGTCTCGCCCGACCCGCCGGCACGGTCGAGCCTTGTCTCGCGCGCCTCGAACTCGGCCACCACCAGCCCGTGGCGGAAGCGCTCGGCCGAAGCAGGTTCGGCGCGGGCGCGGGCCTTGGCGGCGAGATCGGCGAACAGCAGCGCATCGGCGATGTCGCGCCGCCCGGCGCCGGGTTCCTGCTGGACCAGCCATTCCCAGCCAAGCGCGGCGAGCAGGGGGGAGATCAGCTCCTGGTCGGTCTCGGCTTCCGACGGGCGGGGCATGGGGCCGAGACGGTCCAGCCCGGCGCGCGCGGCAGCGGCGAACGCGGCCAGCCGGTCCGGGGTCAGCGCGCGGTATTCCGCGGTGCCGCGGATGCCTTCCTCCAAAAAGAAGACGGTGAACAGGCTGCCCTGGATCATGCTGCGAGTCGTTGCTCTGGTCTGATGCCGGTCTGCCACATGCAGCGCGCCGGCGCATCTGCCGGCCACCGTCGTTGCGTGGCCGCGATCCGGCCACTCGTTCAAGACGGGCTAACCAGGAATAGTGCCCTAAAATAAGACTTAATATGTCGACATCTGCATTGACAAGTTCTACTTTCTTCTCCATCAACAGCACAGGATCCGCCCACCCCGCCAAGCGCGCCCGCCCGAGCTACCTCGCCGCCTCGCAGCCGGTCCATGAGCGCGACCCCAATCCCCCCGCCTGGGGAAAAGCCGGCACGCCTGCCCAGCCACTACCGCTGGCTGACCAAGCTGTTCGCGGAGTTCCTGCCCGACCGCCACGCGCTGGAGGACCGCCTGCGCGAGCAGGAGGTGAAGGACGCCATCGCCGCCGACCCGCGCCTGGCGAAGGCGGTCC
>JAKAZJ010000223.1 GCA_021826565.1 Pseudomonadota bacterium
GCGGACGGCACGACATGCAACGCCCGCCACGCCACCACCGACGGCGCGGGGATGTTGTCGAACCGCAGGAAGAAATCGAGATGCGTCGCGCTGGCCGCCTGCCACAGCACCAGGAAGACGGCGATCGACAACGTACCCAAAGCCGCGGCGCGCAAGGCCGGATGGGTGCGGCGCGCAACCGCCCGAAGCGGCGTATCGGCCAGTGCCTCAGTTTCGGCGATCGGCAACGGCATGTCCATCAGGATACTCGTCCTTGCGTCCTTGACGAGCAAGATCGCGGCAACCAAGAGCGCTTGCCAATCAAGGTGACGATCCAGCGGGTGATTAGTTGCCAATCGGGCGGGACTTGGGCAGATTTTCGTCTGCCGTCACGCGATATGCCCAAACGAATGGCAGTTTGGCTCATGGCGCGCTCTCGCCACCCTCCTGGATCGCCCGCAGCGCGCCCGCGTCCCGGATCAGCAGTCGCCCGCGCTCGGCTTCGATCACACCCTGATCGGTCAGGCGCTTGAGGCTGATCGTAATCCACTGCCGCGTCGCGCCCACCATATGCGCTAGTTCGGCATGGGTGAAACTGGCCGATACCAGCACGCCGCGCGGATCGGCCACGCCATACGCATCGTGCAAGTGCAGCAGAAGCCGCCCCAGACGCTCGGTGACCGAGCGCGTGCCCAGCATCTGGGCCAGCGCCGAATAGCAGCGACCCTTGAAGGCCAGGCCCTCGATCAGCCCGATTGCCAGCGCCGGGACGCGCGCAACCAGGCCGCGCAGCACCGCGGCAGGCAGATGCACGGCCGTGCTGTTGGCCGCGGCCATGCCGGACCACATATGCGTGCGCTCGCCGAACACTTCCGGCCCCCCCACGAAATTGCCGTGATGCCAGTAGGCAAGCGTGATCTCGCGCCCCGAGGGAGCGCCGTAGAACACGCGGATGCGGCCGGTTTCAATCAGGAAAATACCGTCGGTCGGCGCACCCTGACGGAACACCGTGGCGCCGCGATAGAACACGCGCCGCGTGCCCTGGTCCAGCAACAGCGCGCGCTCACGCGGGCTCAGCGTCTTCAGCAGATTGGGCGGACCGCCGAGCAGCGCCGCGTGTTCGGTCAGCAGCAGGGCGTGCCCCGCGGCGGGTGGCGGTGGATGAGGGAGCGGCGCGGGTACCATCGCCCATATGCACGCAAATCTCATACCACCGCCGCGGCACTCCTGGCACGCTCTTTGCGTGGAAACCACCTCCGTTCCCAGGAGTTGTATCATGCCGCGCATCACCCGCCGCTCGCTGCTGGGGTCCAGCCTCGCGGCGCCGCTCGTCACCTTCGTTGGGTCAGCCACGGCCGCGGCGCCGGTGACCATTCGTATGGGCGTAATGAAGCTGGTCCATTCGATGACGCCGTATTTCTACGCCCGCTTCCTGCCGGCCGGGTATCGGATCGAGCTGATTCCGTTCTCCACGCCCACGGACGTCAAGGATGCGGTGGTCACGCGCTCGGTGGATTACGGCACCTTCGGCATTGCCGCCGCCATCCTGGGTGCGGTCGGGCATCAGCCGGTGGTGGTGTATGGATCCGAATGCAACAAGGGCATGGCGGTGGTCGGCCGCAAAGGCGAGCATCTCGATTCGATCCACGACCTGAAGGGCAAGAAGGTCGGGATTCTGCCCGGCACCACGCAGCAGGTATTTTTCTACGAACGGCTGCACATGCTCGGCATAACCCCGCACGACATCCGCGAGGTGCGGTTGGGCTTCGCCGACATGCCGGCCGCTTTGGCCCGCGGCGATATAGATGCCTATGTCGGCGCCGAACCAGGCCCCAGCCTGTCGCTGGTCAACGGCACCGGGAAGATCATCGAGTATCCCTACTCCACGCCGATGGGCAGCCTGAACATGATCCTGGCCACACATCGCGCAACCCTGGCAACGCGGCCCAAGGAAGCGCTGATGATGCTGGATATGCAGCGTAAGGCCAGCGCCTATGCGGTGGCGCATCCCGCGCAGTTGGTGGCGATGACGGTGGCCAAGCTGGGGCTGAACAAGGCGGCGGTCGCACGCGCCATTCCGAATGTACAACTCGACTGGCAGATGACGCCGCTGATGATCCAGGAGGTGAAATCCTACGCCAGCCACATGATGGCGCTGAAGCAGATCCGGACCCTGCCGGATTTCGCCACGCTGCTTGACCCCAGCCTGTCGCAGAAGCTGGTCTCGCACGCCTGATCGTGCACGCGCGCGATGCGCCGCCGGGGTTGCTGGCGCTGCTGGTGCCAGCGCTGCTGATCGGGCTGTGGTGGGCGGCGACACGCAACGCGCCGGACGGGCTGATCCCGCAGCCGGCGCAGGTGGTGGCGGAACTCTTCGATCTCGCCGGGCTCGGTCCGAACCAGGATGATTTCAGCGGCCAACTTTGGGTCGATCTGCTGGCCTCGGGCGAACGGGTCTATGGCGGATTCCTGCTGGCCGCTGCGCTGGCACTGCCGCTCGGTCTGGTGATCGGGCACTTGCCGCTGATGCGGCGCCTGCTTGATCCGCCCTTGCAACTGCTGCGGCCGGTGCCGGTGACCGCCTGGCAGCCGCTGTTCCTGATCCTGTTCGGGCTTGGGTCGCACACCGCATTGCTGCTGGTGGCGCTGGGGTCGTTCTATCCGATCCTGCTCAACACCATCCTGGGCGTGCGCAGCGTAGAGCCACGACTGCTGGAAGCGGCAGCGATGCTGGGCCTGTCGCGCGCGGCGATTTTCCCGAAAGTGGTGCTGCCATCGGCCCTGCCGGGCATCCTGACCGGCCTGCGGCTGGGCTTAGGATTTGCCTGGGTGGTGATCGTGGTGGGGGAAATCAGCGGTGTGCGCACCGGGCTGGGCGCGATGATCACGGATGCGCGGGAGGTCTCGCGCACCGACGTGGTCATCGCCGGGATGATCGTGATCGGTCTGGCCGGATTCGTGACCGATCTTGCGATCCGCGCGATCAGCCGCCGGCTGCTACGCTGGAACCCGACCCAGGCCACGTTGTGACCGAAGCCACGCCGATCCTGCAGGTCGATGCGGTACACAAGCGGTTCGCCACCGCCGGCGGCGAGGTGGAGGCATTGCGCGGCGTCGATCTGTCGATCGCGCGCGGCGAGTTCGTCTGCCTGATCGGTGCCTCCGGTTGCGGCAAATCGACGCTGCTGCGCCTGATCGGCGGGTTCGAGCCGCCCAGCGACGGAAGCCTGCGCATGAAGGGCGCACGGATCACGGCGCCGGGACCGGAGCGGGGAATGGTGTTCCAGGATTACGGTCTATTCCCGTGGCTGACGGTGCGCGCCAATATCGGCTTCGGACCGGCCGCGAAAGGACTGCCTCGCGCGGCGGTGCGCGCGATCGCCGACCGCTTCCTGTCGATGATCAGCCTCGATCGCTTCGCCGATGCCTATCCGCATCAATTATCGGGCGGCATGAAGCAACGGGTCGCGATCGCCCGGGTGCTGGCCAATGACGCGGCGGTGGTGCTGATGGACGAACCGTTCGGCGCGCTGGACGCGATGACCCGCGAGCGATTGCAGCAGGAGCTGCTGGAACTATGGACGCGCACCGGGCTGACGGTGCTGTTCGTCACCCACGCGATCGAGGAAGCGCTGCTGCTGGCCGATCGGATCGTTGTCATGGCGCCGAATCCGGGGCGGATCAGCGCGGAAATCCCGGTGACGCTGCCGCGTCCCCGTGACGTGGTCTCGGCGCCGTTCAACGCGCTGCGCGCGCGTCTCAGCGCGATGCTGCACGCATAGCGGCCCTCAGCCCGCCGTGCCCGCCCAGGGTTCGCCCCAGCGGTCCTGATACACCACCTCGGCCAGCGATCCCCGTCCGACCGGGCCGAAGCGGCCCATCGGGTAGCCGATCGGCAGGATGGCATAGGAATGCACCCCCGGCGGCAGGCCCAGCGCCAGTTCGGCCTCGGCCTCATACAGCAGATGACGGGTGGTCAGCGTGGATCCCAGGCCGACCGCACGGGCGGCGAGCAGCATGTTCTGCACCGCGGGGTAGATCGAGGCGCCGGACCAGCGCGTGGGAGCGGCGCTGCCTTCATCCAGGCAGGCGACGATCCACACCGGGGCTTCGTGGAAATGCCGCGTCAGATATTCCACCGCGGCGTGCTGGCGCTGGTAACGCTCGGCGCTGACGCCGGGCGGTGGGTCGGATTTGCGGTAGCGAGGCCCAATGACTTTGTCATAGGCGCGCTGATACAGCGCCTGGACAGCCTGCTTGATGGTGGGGTCCTTGATGACCAGGAAGCGCCAGCGTTGCGTGTTCCCGCCATTGGCGGCAGCTGCACCCGCTTCCAGAATACGGCGGATCAGCGCGTCCGGGACCGGATCGGGACGCAACCGGCGCATCGCGCGCGTGGTCTGCATGATCTCGAACACGTCCTGCGCGGCATCGGTGGCGGCTTCCATCGCATCCTCCTCCGGGGCGGCGGTCTCGGGCCGCCGGTCGGGGGATTACATCACGCCCGGGTCAGACGTGGAAGCTCTCGCCGCAGCCGCAGCGGCCCTTCTCGTTCGGGTTCACGAAGGTGAAGCCGGACGAGAGCGCCTTGGTTTCGTAATCCATCACGGTGCCGATCAGGAACAAGCTGGCGCGGCGATCGATCAGGACGGTCAGCCCCTTGTCGGACACGACCTCATCGCCCGGGCCGGGCGTCTCGGTCCAGGACATGTCATAGGACAGGCCGGAACAGCCCTTGGTGTTGACGCCGATG
>JAKAZJ010000224.1 GCA_021826565.1 Pseudomonadota bacterium
CGCGGCGGAGAAGATGACGATGACGGGAGCCTGAACGCGAAACATGATGACCTCCTCAAAGAGCGAATGCGGACCAGACCGACCGGACAGAGTCCGGGTGCGGGCTGTTTCCACTGCTCAAGGAGGTCAGGTGCTCATGGCATGCCGAGCGATATAGTCGATTCATGGGCCCTTGTCATCCCGGCCCCCGCAGAAATGCACCGCCGCTACGACAGAAGCGGACGGGCTTGCGTCGCGGCCCCGAATTGTTCCGTTGCGCACGCCGCGGACCGGTCACATCCTTCGCATCTCCCGCCCCCCTCCCGCCGCTGGGGAAAATCATGGCCACGCCGCATCTCACCAAATCCCGCTACCTGGCCGGCCTTCAGTGCCTGCGCCGGCTGTGGCTGCAGGTCCACGAGCCGCAAGACTATGCGCAGCCGGAGCCCGGCTCCCCGATCGATGTCGGCCTGGAGATCGGCCGCAAGGCCCGGCTGCTGTTCCCTGGCGGTATGCTGGTCGAGGAGGCCCCTTGGCAGCATGCCGATGCCGTCGCGCGCACCGCGGCGCTGATGCAGGACCCATCCGTTCCGGCGATCTTCGAGGCGGCCTTCGCCCATCACGATGTCCGGCTGCGGGTGGACGTGCTCGAACGCCGCCCCGACGGGTGGGGGCTGCTGGAGGTCAAGAGCAGCAGCGGGGTCAAGGACCACCATCTCGATGACCTCGCCTTGCAGGCCCATGTTCTAGAAGCGGCCGGCGTGCAGCTCAGCGCCATCGAGGTGCTGCACATCGACACCACCTATGTGCGCGGGCCGGGCGGGATCGATTGGCCCGCATTCTTCGCCCGGGTGGACGTATCCGATGGCGTGGCCGCTCGGATGCCGGAGGTGCCACGCCGTCTGCCCGCCATGCGTGACAGCCTGGGCGGCGAGACGCTCCCGCATGCCGAGCCCGGCAAGCAGTGCAGCAATCCCTATGCGTGTCAGTTCTGGGACCGCTGCACCGCCGACAAGCCCGCCGACTGGGTCTTCTACATGCCGCGTCTGACAGCAGCGCAAGCGGATCGGCTGGACGCGCTCGGCGTTACCGCGATCTCGGCCATCCCGTCTGAGTTTCCGCTGGCGGGCAAGCAGGCGATCATTCGCGACGCCATCGCCAGCGGCCAGCCCTATGTGGCGCCCGATCTGGCGCGCCTTCTGCATCAGTTCGGGCCACCTGCCTGCTATCTGGATTTCGAGGCGATGATGCCACCGATCCCGCTCTATGAGGGCACGCGGCCGTATCAGACCCTGCCGTTCCAATGGTCACTGCATGTCCTGGCGGCGGACGGAACGCTGCACCACGAGGCCTTCCTCGCGGGTACCGATGGAGACCCAAGGCGGGCGTTCGCCGAGACGCTGATCGCCGCGCTGGACGGATCGGACCTGCCGATCATCGTCTATTCCGCTTACGAGCAGACACAGTTGAAGGCGTTGGCGGCGCAATTTCCGGATCTGGCCGGACCTATTACCGCGATCATCAATCGTCTGGCCGACCTCCTGCCTGTGGTGCGCGGCGCGGTGTATTTTCTCGACTTCAGCTTCAGCAACTCGATCAAGGCCGTCGCCCCGGCTCTCAGTCCGGGATTTGGGTATGATGATCTTGCGGACATCGCGGACGGAGGGGCGGCGTCAGCAGCGTTCGCGCAAATGGCGTCGGGCACGATCGCCGATCCGGCTGATGTCGCGCGGCTGCGCGAGGCACTTCTGGCCTATTGCCAGCGCGACACAATGGCGATGGTCGAAGTGCACCGCGCGCTGGTGCAATTGCTCCAATCATGGCCAAGCAATTCACCCTGACAGCATCAACCAGGGAATGACGGTCACCTGCGTTCAGAGCCGGCGGTCGGCCTCGGCGGTCCTCAGCGAGGCGGCGATGTCGGCGATAGACCGGAACAGCACCAGTGCGTCGTCCGTTGACGGCAGGAACCCGCGGCGGCGCCAGAACACGGCCGCCTCGTCATCGACGGCATTGACGACCAAGGCGCGCCCACCGATCAGCGCGGCGCCGCTGACGCTGCGGGCAAGCGCGTGGTTGAACAGCCCTGTGCCGATCCCCCGCCCGACCCAGGCCAGATCGGTGGCAAGCTGGCCGAGCAGAATGCAGGGCACCGGGTTCGGCGGCTGGCCGGTGCGGATCGAGCGCGGCAGGGCGGCCGGCACGATGGCGGTCGGCGCCAGGCCGTAATAGCCGGCGACACGGCCCGCCACGTGGACGACCATGACCACCGTGAACCCCTTCTGCTGATTGGCGAGCGCCCGGGTCTTCAGCCAATGATCGAGCGAAGGCTTGCCGCAGGAGAACCGGGATACGTCGTGGCCGGCATTCAGCAGCTCGGGGGCGGAGAGCGGCGGCTCCGCCATCAGCGCTTTGCCGCACCCTTCTCCCACGGCGCTTTGCGACGGAGGGATACCACCATCTCGGGAACCCGGGCGGCGGGCGCGGAGACGGCCTGGACGAACGCCTCGAATCCCTCCGGGGTCATGCGGAGCAGCGTGCTTTCCATGAGGACCTCCTCGGCGGCCCGGACAGCCGCCTCCCGCACGAAGTCGGTCCGCGACCGGCCGCGCAGGTCGGCGGCTCGGTCGATGATGGCGATGTCGCCTTCCGGGAGGCGCATCGAGAGCGGATAGTCTTTGCGTTTGGTCGCGCCGGTCATGGTGGTCCCCTTCGCCATGGCGCGAATGTAGGAGATCGTAGCGTGTTTTGCAATACGAAGCGCGCTGCTGCCCGATCTCCCAGGCGCGGTCATTCCGACCCGGCGATCACTGGCTGATCTCCCTCGCGTTTCCAACTGGACGGCGACTGTTCTGGATGTGGCTGCGTCTTATGCGGCACGGCCGGTGGCACCCGGAGCACAGGAGCCCGAAACGCCCGGTCGGAGGTGATGAACCGTTCGACGATGATCGGCACCAGCTTCTCGACGGGTGGCGCCTCGGACAGGCCGTCCTGCGCCGCGATGGCGGCGGCGTAGTCGCGGATCAGCGCGTCCAGCGTCGCGGTGAACGTGATGGTGCGCTTGACCGGCCGGTCGTCGGGCAACGGGCCAATGCGGAGTTTCGCCATCGCCCTCCTCCTCACCCGCCCCCATAGGGCCGCAGCACGATGTCGCGGTTGACCATCACATCGAGCGGGAAGCCCGGGCGCACGGTCAGGGTCGGCTGGACGCCGAGGTCACGCGAGACGATCGACTGCCCGGCCTGGTTGGCGGCCTGGTCGGCGCTCTGGCCGAGGGCGATGATCACGTTGCCCGTCCCGGTGCCGCCGACCACGTTGTTGGTCGCGAGCGCGCTGGACACGCCGAGCAGCGAGGACAGCGCGACGCCGCGCAGCAGCCGCCAGAAATGGTAATCGACGCCGTCCTCAAGGCCCGCATAGCCCTGGGTATCGGCGCCCGGCAGGTTGTCGAGCACCACCGAACTGCCGTCAGGCATGATCAGCCGCGTCCAGATCAGCAGCACCCGCGATTGGCCGTAGGCGACGACGCTGTCGTATTTGCCGATCAGCTTCGCGCCCTGGGGGACCAGCAGCGTGCGGCCGGAGACGCTGTCATAGACGTCCTGCGTCACCTGGGCGATCACCTGCCCCGGCAGGTCGGAGTTCAGCCCGGTGATCAGCGCCGCCGGAATCACGGTGCCGGCCATCAGTTCGTAAGGGCTGAGCGGGGTTTGCAGCCGGTCGGGCGAGTAGATCGCGCGATTGACCGGGCTGTTCAGGAAGGCCTGTTTGGCGTCCTGTTGGTTCTGGTCGCCGTGCGGCGCGGCAAGGCCGCCGCCCGCAGTGCCCGGAGCCGGCTGGCCCGCCGGGGCGGCACCTGACGCGGCGCCTGTGGCACCGTCCGTGCCACCAGTATTCGCCGCCACGGTGAAGAACACCCCCGCATCGGCGGCCTGCGCCCGCAGCCGTGCGGCCGGCTGGTCCGCGCCGTTGGCTGGTGGGGCGAAGGCGGTGGGCGCGCCTTGCCCCAGCATCGGCCGGCCGAGATCGCCTGGCAGCGGCGACCCGAGCCGGGGCACCGCTGGCGGCGGCGCCGGCGGCGGCTTGGGCTTGGTCAGGCTGGCATAGCCGTTCGGCAGTCCGCCGATTGCATCGGCCGAGGGCCGGACATCGGTGTTGTAGAGCTCCTTGCCGGTGGTGATGCGGAAGCTGTGCAGCGCGAACGCCCACCACACCGCCCCCACCACGCACACCGCGAGTCCGCCGGCCGCGACAATCAGGGCCCGACGCGAAAGTCGCGTCACGGCACGCGGCCGCGCCCGCAGCGCAAAGTCGGCCGGATCAGCCTTGGGTGCCGACCACTGCCCGCCCTGCGGATCTTCGGGGCCCGCCATCAGCCGTGCCCATCGGCCCGCGTGATGCGCACGACCTGCTGCGGCCCGGCGCCGAGGCGGAGTTCGGCGGCAGCGAACAGCCGATCGACGACCATGGTGTTGCCGCGCACGCGGTAGTTGACGATCTCTGCCTTGCCGCCCGGCGCGCCGAGGATGAACAGCGGCGGCATGTCGCCTTGGGCGATCCCCGGCGGGAATTGGACATAAACCTTGGATCCGTCATCGAAGACCTGCACCGGCCGCCAGGGCGGATCATCGCCGCTGATCCGATACCGGAAGTGGAGCGCCGCGATGTTCACATCGTTCGCCGCCACGGTGTTCGCATAATCCGTCGCCGCGGCGTTCTGCGTCCGCAGCGCCA
>JAKAZJ010000225.1 GCA_021826565.1 Pseudomonadota bacterium
ATCTTCACGCCGACCTCCCAGCCCAGCGCGGCCATCGCGGCGACCAGCGCGGCGGAGCGCACGAAGCCCGAGCCGGCGCGGCGCACCGGCGGCGTGTCCTCGATCACCAGGATGCGGCGCGCGCCGGATGCGGGGGAGCGGGCGAACACCGCGCGGGCAGGATCGCGGTCGGGGCGCAGTGCCAATGCCGCGGCATGGCGCGCGCGCAGGCGCCCCGCGCCGTCGGCGCCGTCCTCGGCCGCCTCGGGCGGCGGGGTCAGCAGGCGGCCGGTGACGGCGGGGTCGTACTCCATGACGAAGCCCGCCGCCTCCAGCCGCAGCGCCAGGTCCGCCACCGCCGCGCCGGGCGCGGGCGGGTCGGCAAAGGCGGTTGCGACACCCTCGGCCGCCGCCAGCGCGGCTTGCCGGAGCAACATCAGTCCGGGCGTGCCCGCCTCCACCTTGCGGCGGAAGCAGACCTCGGGCGCCAGGCCCGAGGCGCCGGCCTGATAGGGCGTGGTGGTGCCGTCCCGCCACAGGATGCGCCCGGCCTCCACCACCGTGCCGTCCGGATGCAGCAGCCGCCCGGTCAGCGCGCCCAACGCCGGGTCGGCGGCGAAGCGGTCCAACGCCGCCGTCAGGGCGCCCGGGACCAGCGCGGTTGCGCCGTCCAGCAGCAACAGCAGCGGCGTCGAGGCACAGGCCAGCCCGGCATTGGCGGCCGCCACCCAGCCGAGTTCCTGCCCGAACGCCAAGGTCACCGCCCCGCGCAGGTAGCGGCCGAGCTGGCCGAGTTCGCCGGCCGCGCCGGTCGCGATCAGGATCAGCTCCGCCCGTCCGTCGGCGTCCGCATGCAGCGCGGCCAGCGCGGCCAGGGTCTCTGCGAAGCCGCCGCGCGGCGCGAACACCACGGTGACGGCGGGCGGGCCGGCGGGCGTGAAATCCAGTGCCGCCCGCGCCCGCCCGGGGAGCAGCGCGCGCGTCTCGGCGCGTGCGTCCGGCGCCGGCGCGGTCGTCTCGGGCCGGCCGAAGGCGAGGAAATGCGAGAACGCCTCCCGCGCCCGGCCCGCGGCCAGATCCTCGGCCACGGCCGGGTGGGTCGCGGCGTACTGCGCCAGGTCCAGGCTGGCGGAAGGTCGGCGGCGCTCGAACGCGCCGTGACAGAGGAAATGCTGATAGCCGGAGAGCCAGGTCCCGGCGGCGACCGCCTCGGCCACGTCGGCGTAGGTGGCCAGGTAATAGGTCTCGGAAAACCACGGCAGCGGATCGCCGGGCGGGAGGGTGGTCAGGTAGTGATGCAGCGCGCCGCGCGCGTTCCGCGGCAGGGTGAAGCGGGCGGCGTACCAGGCGCGGTCGAACCAGGGGGTGATGTCGGGTTCCGCCACCGTCCCCAGCACGTCCAGATACCAGGCGAAGCAGCCGCGCGCGGCGACCAGCGCGGCGGCGGGCGGCGGCAGATGCGCCAGCGTGTGCGGCGGGTCCAGGAGCAGGCTGCCCGAGCGGCCCTCGCGATCGCCGACGCGAAGATAGTGGTCGAAGCCGTCAGCGAAGCCGCCGGCGGCCAGGTTGTCCTGGGTCAGGTCGGGATAGCGGGCGTGATACAGGGCTTCGTCGAACAGCCAGTGCGGGGTGCGGGTACCGCCGGCGCGACACAGCGCATCGAAGCCGGACTCCGTCCCGGTCAGAAGGTCGCGCGGCAGGGTGGTGCGCAGCCAGGCCTCGTCGATCCAGCGATTCGGCGCCAGGCCGGCGCCCTGGCCGTGGGTCAGGTAGTGATCGCGCAGCGCGGCGGGGTCGTCGGCCGGCGGCAAAGCGGCGGCACGCGCATAATACGCGGCGTCGAACTCCGCCCAGGCGATTTGCGTCGCGCCGGGCAGGCCGAGGACCGCGCGCGCGGGTCCGGGCGGGCGGGCGGCGGGTTCTATCGGCGGCGCTCGCGCAGGACCACGCCGGCGTCCAGCAGCGCCGCGATCTCGTCGGAACCGAAGCCATGGGCGGACAGCACCGCCGGGCCGTCGGCGCCGAAGCCCGGCGGCGTCCCGCGGGTTCCGCCGGGGGTGCGGGACAGCTTGATCGGCGTGCCCAGGCCGCGGTACCAGTCGAGCTCGGTCACCATGTCGCGGTGTTCGGTGTGCGGTGCGGTGGCGGCTTCATCGACCCACAGCACCGGACCGGCCGGCACGCCGGCGCGGATCAGGCGCAGCGCGATTTCGGGGCCGTCGGAGTCGGCGAAGGCGGCTTGCAGCACCGCGGTCAGCGCGTCGCGATGGGTGTTGCGCGCACCGTTATCGGCAAAGCGCGGGTCGTCGGCCAGTTCGGGATGGCCGATCACCTCGGCCAGCTTGCGGAACTGGCCGTTGTTGCCCGAGGCGATGAAGATCTCCCCGGTGCGGGTCGGGAACTTGGCGTACGGTACCAGGTTGGGATGCACGTTGCCGGTGCCGACCGGGCGCTTGCCGTTGAGGAAGAAATTCGCGGCCTGCGGATGCAACAGCGCCAGGCCGCAATCGTACAGCGCCATGTCCAGGAACTGGCCGCGGCCGGAGCGGGTGCGTTCCTGCAACGCCATCAGGACGCCGACGGCGGAATAAAGCCCGGTGCCCATATCGACGATCGCGGTGCCGAGCCGCATCGGCCCGGTGGTGGCGTCGCCGTTGGCGCTCATTAGTCCCGTCATCGCCTGCAGGATTGCGTCGTAGCCGGGCAGGCCGCCGAGCGGGCCGTCGGCGCCGAAGCCGGAGATGCGGCAATGGATCAGGCCGGGGAATTTGGGGGCCAGGTCGTGTTCGTAGCCCAGGCCCCATTTCTCCATCGAACCGGGCTTGAAGTTCTCGATCAGCACGTCGGCGCCGTCCAGCAGGCGCAGCAGCACGGCCCGGCCTTCCGGCTTGCCGAGATCGAGCGCGAGAGATTTCTTGTTGCGGTTCACGCCGATGAAATAGCTGGCGTCGCCGTCGCGGAAAGGCGGGCCCCAGTCGCGGGTTTCGTCGCCCTGCGGGGGTTCGATCTTGATGACCTCGGCGCCGTGATCGGACAGGATCATGGTGCAATAGGGACCGCCGAGGACGCGGGTAAGGTCGATCACCTTGATCCCGGCGAGCGCGCCGGGGGACCGGGCCAGGGCCTTGCCCCGCGGGGCGGTTTCTTCGTCCATCGGGCGGCGTGCTCCCTGGGGTAGGCGTCAGGCGCGGCCGGGGCACCGAGGCGGGTTCGCAGGCAAGATCCAGCGCGCAGGCGCACAGAAGCGCCAACCGGCGCGCGGGGCAAGACCCGGCGCGGGATGCGGTGGTGAGATCGGGGGGATGGGGTGCAGGGCGGCGCCTGCCGCGCGGGGGTGGCGCCGCGCCGGCGGGCGCATCCGTGCCGGTGAGCGGCGGCGCAAGCTGGCGACTGTTACGCGGGGGCGGTAAGACGGGTGGGCGGGTTCGCCGCGCTGGCTGAGTTAGGCCGTGTGAGCGGCTCGCAGGTCAACAAGCTGCTGAGCGATCCGGAAATGCTGGCCCTGCTGGCCGCGGTGCCAAGTCTCGCGTGGGCGTTGCGCCCGCTGTGCTGGATGCTGGCGGTGCGGGTGCCCCACAATATCGATCCGGCGATCGATCTGCCCCGGGGGAAGCCCCCCGTGCCGGCCGCGGACCGGGTGCGGCGCGGGCTGCCCAAGTGGAAATGGCGTCCCGGGCGGCGGGTGGACCTGCTGTCGCTGGTCGGGATGGATAAGCCGATCATCGCGTTTGAAGGCGGGGCCGGAAACGCGCGCCCATATCGTTTCAATATAGCGTGAATTACCTCGCCGTCCGGACGGCGAGCACGGCAATGGCGCCGCCGCGCACCGGATCAGCCCGCGGCGCGGCGTCCGGCGAGATAGACCACGCCCTCAGGTCCCACCTGCTCGCTGTGGCGGACCCCGGCGGCGAGTTCGAACACTTCGCCCGGGCGATAGGTATGCGAACCGCCGCCATGAGCGATGGTCATCGCGCCTTCCATGATCAGCAGCCGGGCGTCAAACTCATGTGCGTGGTCGGGATCGATCTCCCCGGCGGGGCGGCGGCGTTCGACGGTCTGGTATCCGTCGCGGCGTAGCCCGGCTTCGAAACTGGCACGGTCCATCTGCGGCCTCCCATGAGCGCGACTTTGGGTGACAGTGCCAGCATCGCGCCGCCCCGGCAAGCGGGGCGCGCGCAGCGGCTTGACTGCCGGCCGCGCCGGGCGGACCACGCGCCGCACCCGCTCGCCATCCGCTTCGGGCGAATGAGAACGAGGTTGTGATTTGAACAAAACCCGATTCGGGAAGCCGTCAGAAACGCATGGCAGGGATTCCGTCCACACGGCCTAGGCGGCGCGCAGGATGTTCCGATAACGCAACAAATAGGGCAAGCGAAATCCCATCTGAAACGGCGCTTTTCGTTCGACGGCTGGCCCGTGCGCGGCCGGGGCGGCGGAACGTCGCGCCGCGACGGCGGGCGCGGACGCGACGAACGCCAGGATCGGGGCGGCCAGGATGCGGCGGGCGGGGTTGCGGCCGGATTCCGCCATTGCGGACGTGGCGGTTGCATCCGGCGCGTGGCGCGTATCGGTGGGGGTGTCATCGCCGGGTGGTGCGACCGGCATGGCCGCCGGGACCTGGGCTTGCGACAAAGCCGGACCGGCCGGTGCGTGCGGCTGGCCCGATGCTGCAAGCGTGTGGGCGGCGGGCGTGTGGGCGGAATCCGCGGAGGCGTCCTGCAA
>JAKAZJ010000226.1 GCA_021826565.1 Pseudomonadota bacterium
CCACTACCCGCAACTGGAAACCAAGCTGACGGTGCGCGGCGCCAGCCCCGCCGACGTGCAGGCGAAGCTGGCGCCGATCGCCGCCGAGGTCCGCCGGCGCCTGGGAAACTTCATCCTGGCCGAGGACGACCGCACCCTGGAAGGGGAGGTCCTGGCGGCGCTGGCTGACCGTGGCGGCACTTTGTCGTTGGTGGAAACCTTTACCGCCGGGCAGATCGCCGCCCGCCTCGGCCATCTGCCGGGCGCCGAGCGGATTTTCCGCCGCGCCCTGGTCGGTCGCGATCCCGCCGATCTGGCCGCCGCGGTGGGGCTGGACGAAGCGCCGCCGCTGGGTGCGTTTTCCGAGGACAGCGCCGCGGCGATGGCGCGCGCGATCCGCACAGCGTCGGGCTCCAGCCACGCCATGGCGATCCTGATCGCGCTGGACGAGGGGCCGGACGCGATCGATTTCGGCGGCACCATCTATCTTGGGATCGCAACGGCGGAACGGCTGGAGACGCGGCGCTCGCGCATCCTGGGTGGGCGGGAATGGGTGCGGCTGGGGGCGGTGGAGCTGGGCCTGGATTGCCTGCGCCGGTTCCTGCAAGGACTGCCGGTGAACGAACGGATCGATTTCGAGAAGACATAGCGCCCCCCTCCCGCAAGGGGAGGGGTGGGAGGTGGCTATCGCATGCGCGCCGCCACATGCCCGCGCTCGGCCGAATACCCCAGATAATCGTAGGCGCGCGCCTCCACGGCCACGAATTCCTGGAACGCCTTCCATTCATGCGCGCGCCAGCCCGGATAGTTGAAATACTCGTCGAACACGATCACGGTTCCGGGCACGATCCGCGCCGCCAGGGCCGCGAACACCGCGGCGGTGGAGGCATAGATGTCGCAGTCGATATGCAGCAGCGCCACCGGGCCGGGGTTGGCGGCCAGGAACGCGGGCAGGGTCGCATCGAACCAGCCCACATGCAGCCGCGCATTGGCCGGCACCGGCGGCAACCGCCCGCCGGTGGAGAACGCGCCGGCGGCCTCGGTGGTCCCGCCCCAGGCGCTGGGCAGGCCCTGGAAGCTGTCGAACCCGTGCACCACGCGCGATGTGAGCGCGGCCAGATGGCGCAACGAGGCACCCTTGGCGACGCCGAATTCCAGCACCAGCCCCTCGGCCGGGGCTTCCGCCAGGGCGAAGCGCAACAGGTCGTAGCGATCGCGGCGGACCACCGCGTGGGTCATGTGGGCCATGACGTAGTCCACCGCCTCGCGCTTGGCGGCCAGGCGCACGTCCAGCCACAGATCGTTGACGTAGAACTTGTGCAGCCACTTGCGATAGATGTTGCCCAGCAGCCCGCCGCGCCAGCCGCGTTGCAGGATCGCCATCCCAGCCCCTTTCGTCATCCGGCCCGGCTTTCGGGCATCGGTGCCGGGCCGTCAATGCGCGGACGCGCGATTCCGCTTGACCCGGCCGTCACGGACAGGAAATGATCCGGCGTCTTTGGCGGAGCGTGGCATGTGCCGTTTCCTTGCCTATCATGGAAACCCGGTGTTCCTGGAGGACCTGGTCGCCTCCCCCAGCCATTCCCTGATCCAGCAGTCGCGCCACGCGGTGGAAAGCCGCACCGAGACCAACGGCGACGGTTTCGGGATCGGCTGGTATGGCGACCGGCCGCGCCCGGGCCTGTATCGCGAGGTCCATCCGGCCTGGTCGGACGAGAACCTGCTGTCGATCTGCGGCCAGGTGCGCTCGCATCTGTTCTTTGCCCATGTCCGCGCCGCCACCGGCACCGCGACCATGCGCGCCAACTGCCACCCGTTCGCGGCCGGGAAGCTTCTGTTCATGCATAACGGCCAGATTGGCGGCTTCGGCGCGATCCGGCGGCGGATCGAGGCGCTGATCCCGGACGCGCTCTATGCCGCCCGCGTCGGCACCACGGATACGGAAGCGCTGTTCCTCGCCGCCCAGGCGCGCGGCCTGGCCGAGGACCCGCCGCGCGCGATCGCGGAAACCCTGGGGCTGGTCTGCGCGGAAATGGCGGCGGCCGGGATCGGCGCCGCGCTACGCTTCACCGCCGCGCTGACCGACGGGGACCGGATCTGGGCGTTCCGTTGGGCCAGCGACAATGCCCCGCCCACGCTTTATTACCACCAGGACGAAACCAGGGTGATCGTCGTCTCCGAACCGATCGATGAACGGCGCGAGGAATGGCGCGCCGTCCCCCCTGGCAGCGTGCTGACCGCTGCCCATGGCCAGGCGGCGGTATTGTCCCAGCTGACGCCGGTGCTGCCCGCGTAATCACGCCGCCTGGCGGATCCCCGTCAGCAGCGTGGTGACGCTGCCCTGCAGCACAAGCAGCCGCCCGCCCAGATCGCCCGCCACGCCGCGGATCTGTTCCGCGGCGCCCGCGGTCTCCCCGGTGCGCGCCCGCAGCCCGGTGATCCCTTGCGAGACCGTCCCGGTTCCCTGCGCCGCCAGCTGCACGCTGCGCGCGATCTCATCGGTCGCGGCGCGCTGCTGTTCCACCGCGCTCGCCACCGTGGTGGCGATCAGGGTCAGCGCGCCGATGGTCTCCGCCACTTTGGCGATGGCTGCGACCGACTCGCTGGTCTGCGACTGGATCGTGGCGATCTGTGCGGCGATCTTGCCGGTTGCCTGGGCGGTCTGGTTGGCCAGCCCCTTCACCTCGCCGGCGACCACCGCGAAGCCTTTGCCGGCGTCGCCCGCGCGCGCCGCCTCGATCGTGGCATTCAGCGCCAGCAGGTTGGTCTGGCCAGCGATATCCTCGATCAGCCGCACCACTTCGCCGATTCCGGTCGCGGTCTCGGCCAGCACCGACACGCGCTGCGCGGACCCGTTTGCGTCCTGCGAGGCGCGTTCGACCGCCGCCGCAGCGTCGGCCATGCGCGAGGAGATCTCGCGGATCGACGCCGATAATTCTTCCGTCGCCGCGGCCAGCTGATCCACCCCGGCCGAGGCACCGGCGGCGCTGTCGGCGATGCGCCCCGCCTCCCCTTCCGCGCCGGTGGCCAGGTCGCCCAACGTGTCGGCGGTGTGCTTCAGGGCCTCGGTTGCCTCGGCCACGCCGGCGGTCGCTTCCGCCGCGCCGCGCTCGAACTGGCTGAGCAGCGCGGCGATTCGTTCCGCCTCGGTCAGCTTCGCGGCCTGATCGGCCGCCGCCTCCCGCGCCAGTTGCCGGGCCTGCAGCGCACCCGCGCGCAATGTTTCCATCGCCTCGGCGATGGCGCCGATTTCGTCGGTCCGGCCCTGCTCGGGCACCGGCGCGTCCAGCTCGCCGCGCGCCAGGCCCGCCACCGTGCCGGTCAGCCGGCCGAGCGAGATCACCACGCGCCGCCACAATCCGATCCCGGCGCCGACCGCCAGCCCCAGCGCGAGCAGCACCGCGATCGCGGCCGCCCATAGCCGGGTCAGCGCCGCCGCGTGCCGGGCCGCCGCGCCGTGCGCGGCCGTGGCCAGCATCGCGTCACGCGGCGCCTGCAACGTGGCCAGCCAGCGCACCGAGAACGCGTGCAGTTGCGGCTCGGCCATCGCCGTCAGGTTGTGATCGCGCACCAGGTTCACCAGGTGGCGGAATCTCGGCTCGGCGCGGCCCATGAAGCCCCGCGCCACCGCCGCCAGCGCCCGGGTACGTTCGGGGTCGGGCGGCAGCGCGCTGGCGGTCTGCCGGATCAAGCTCCAGTCCTGAGCTACGGCGCCGTTCAGCTCCTGCAACCGGGTCACCACCGCCGGTCCGGGCGTGCCGCCGACCAGCCAGGTATGTTCCAGCATCCCGGCGCGCAACCCGGTGACCGCGCGCAGGCTCATGACCAGGCCGGCCAGATCGGTCTCCGCCGCCGCATCCGGGTCGGCGCGCAGCAGGTGGCGCTGGAGCGCGGTATCCAGCCCGGCGAGATCGACGATCAGGCGGCTCGGCACAACCAGCGCCGCGGTGGTCAGCGCCGCGTCAGGCTTGCCATCCAGCCCGTGCAGCCGGTGGATCAGGCGGCCAATCCGGGCTTCCTGGCGGTCCAGGCCGCGGACCGGCAGCCCCAGCGCCGCGATCGCGCGCCGCGCCTGCGCCCGTGCCCGGGCCGCGCCTGCGATCAGCCGCGTTCCGGCCGGCGCGGCGCCGTGCCCGGCGGCCATCGGCATCAGGACGCCGCGCTCCGCCGCCGTCGCCACCGCCGCGTTCATGTCCGCACCCAGCGCGCGGGTGAGCACGATCGCCCGATCGGTCCGCCCGAGCGCCGAGAAGGCCTCGCCGGCGATCCACAGCGCGCCCAGCACCCCAGGCAAGGCGACGGCCATCAAGGCGGCAAGGAACAGGGTACGGATTCGCATGATCTCACTCCGAGCAATTGGACCCGTGCTAGCGGCTGCCGATTGACGGAGGGTTAATCCCCGGACCCCAGCAGGGCCCGACCCGCCTCCCCCATCGCCTCGCGCACCGACACCACGCCGTGGGTGGCGATGGTCAGCGCGTCGCGCAGCAGCGGTTGCAGCGGGCCGGCGTCGCGCACCAGCTCGGTGCCGGCCAGGTCGCACAGGCGTTCGATGCCGGTTCGCACCAGATCGACCGCCAGCGCCATGTCGCGCCGATGCGCGGCCAGCATGAACGCGGTGACCGGGCCGGCAATCGCTGCCTCGGCGGCGTCGCGCCCGGTGTGCAGCAGGGCGCGCGCGGCGGCGATCTCGCCCGCGGCCCGACCCAGTTCCACC
>JAKAZJ010000227.1 GCA_021826565.1 Pseudomonadota bacterium
GCCCTCCGTCCTTCCTCCGTGTTAATATTACGTGCTTGCCAACGGCACGATATACCCGAAGCAGCGTCGGCGGCGTGGCAGACGGAAGCCCACTGTCGGGGGAGCGATCCCGCGGTCCGTGCGCTGACGTTTCGTTTTATTTATCACGGAGTAACAGCGGAGGGCCACGGAGGGCCACAGGAGTCGTGGCGGTGGTGATCGCGGGGGAACGCATGGAACGGGTGACCGGGGATCGCGGGGCATCGGCGGGCCGGTCCGGGGGCCATCCTGCCGAAGCGCAGCCACACTCCGATCTCCGCATGCTCGGACTCCGCATCGAACTAATTCTGAACTTCAATGCACCCCGCCTGAGCAAGCGGCTCCACCGTTTCACCATGTAGCCGCTTGGGTGCAAACCGTTCCGACTCCTGTGGCCCTCCGTCGCCCTCCGCCCTTCCTCCGTGTTAAGATGACGTGCTTGCCAACGGCACGATAGTCCGAACTTCGAGGCGTCGCGGGAAGTATCCCGAAACCCAGGGGCGGCACCCGCTGTCATATGGCCACGGCGCGTTGCATCCGTTCCCCCGCGCACCCACTGACAATCGCACCCACTGACAATATCGTGTCGGCACGGACCGGCGTCGACGCTCAATCCGACCCGCCACCCAAGGGCGGCGCCCCGGGCGGGGCGAAAATCTCCCGCCGCAACCGGTCGCGCCAGCTGCCGCGATGTTGCCCATCGACGCGGCGCAGATAAGCGACGGACGCCGGCGGCAGCCGATGCCGGTCGGTCCCGGGGTCCATCCGGGCCGCGGCGCCGATCGCGCGCAGCCCCTGCCAGCCAAGGCCGCCCAACGCGCCCTTCACCACATACCCCGCCGCGCGCGGCGCCAGACGCAGCCAGGATGCGCCCCATTTACGCTCGATCAACAAGCGGTTGCGAACATACAGGAACCAGCGCGCCTGCGACCATTGCACGCGACGTTCCGCCGCTCCCTTGTGGCGTACCGCCAGATCGCCGCAATAGCGCACGCGCCAGCCGGCGGCGATCGCGCGCAGGCAGAAATCGTACTCCTCCCAACAAAAGAACAGGCGTTCGTCATACGGTCCGGCGGCGTCCCAGGCGGTGCGGCGGATCGCGTGCCCGGCGCCGACGAAGGCGGCGATGTCGAAGCTTTCCCCGGCGCGGGGCAACAGCGCGAGCGGGTAGCCCCAGGACGAGAGATCGTCTCTCCCGCTGGCGTGCGCGAGGATCCGCATCCCGAGCGCGGCCAGATCCGGTGTCGTATCCAGCGTCGCGACCAGGGCGGCGACGGTGGCGCCGGCGGCGAAAACCGCATCGTTGTCGAGGCCGACGATCACCCGCCCGTGGCCGAGCGCCGCGCCCAGATTGCGCCCGCCGGCCACGCCGCGGTTGCGCCCCGCGCTCCAGAGCACGGCGTCGGTGCGGCCGGCGATATGGGCGGTGAGCGCGGCGATCGTGACGGGTTCGGAGCCTTGATCGATCACCGTGACGTGACGGCGGACGCCGGTCTGCGCGAGCGCGGAATCGATGGCTTCCATGGTATCGGCGGCGCGGTCCAGCGCCAGGATCAGGATGTCCGCGTCGTACGGACCTTCCGGCGGGGGCGCGCCGGCGAGCCGTTGCGGCCCGATCTCGTCCGCGATCGCGGAACGGTCGGTTGGCGCGGTGGGTCCGGCGAGCGGGGACGGTGTGCCCATCACCCGAAGCGCCCGCCACTCCTGCCCGGCGGGTGCGGCGGTTTCGGCAGGATGCGGGTCGCCTTCGGTCTAATATGCATTGATCGGCCGGAGCAGTGCCGGGATGGTCCACAGGATGATACGCACATCCAGCCACAACGACCAGGTGGCGATATATTCCAGGTCGGAATCGACGCGCCGGTGCAGCTTTTCCTCGGTCTCGGTCTCGCCGCGCCAGCCGCGCACCTGGGCGAGCCCGGTGATGCCGGGGAGCACCTGATGGCGGCGGTCGTAGCTGCGGACCACCTGCTCGAACGGGCGGCCGGCGGCGCAGGTGCCGGGGGCGTGGGGACGCGGGCCAACCAGGGACATCTCACCGCGCAGCACGTTCATGAGCTGTGGCAGCTCGTCGATCGAGAGCCGGCGCAGCACCCGGCCCAGCCGGGTCACCCTCGGGTCGTCGCGGGTCGCCTGGCGCAGCGGTGCGGGATCGGCGCGCATGGTGCGGAATTTCAGCAGCTGGAACGGCCGGCCGTGGCGGCCGATGCGGCGCTGACGGAACCATGCCGGGCCGGGGCTGTCGAGGCGGATCGCCAAAGCAAGCAATGCCATCGGCAGCAACGCGATCAGCAGGATCAGACCGGCCAGGCCGATATCCAGCGCCCGCTTGGCCCACTCGCCAGGGACGGCCCGGGGGGCGGCCGGCGGGGTCGCGGCCGTGGTGAACGGGGCGAAAGCGAAGTTGGATTGGGGGCGTTGGATATGGGACATGCGACCGCACCAAAAGCTGAGGGTGGCGGCGGCAAGATTTGCGCGGAAAGCCTGAGCATGCGGTTAAGCCGCAGTGTGGATCTGTCGTTTGTCAGATACGCTAAAATGAGACGGTGCGTCTTTAGATGAACACCAGCCGTCGCGACAGGGCGAAATTCACGAACATCCCAGCAACCGCCCCGGCCGCGGTGGCAAACACCGGCTGGCGCGCGGCCAGCGGCACGAAGGCGATCATCGCCGCATAGGCGCCGCGGTTCAGCACGAACCCCACCAGATTGGCGCCCATGAACCGCGCCCATTGCCGATGCGCCGGCCCCGATCCCTGGCCGCGGAAGGTCCAGGCCCGGTTCAGCGCCCAGTTTGCCGACGCCGCCACCAGGTAGGACACCAACCCCGCGCCGTACAGCCCCAGACTGCCGCGCAGCGCATAGACCGTGCCGGTGTCGATCACGAAGCCGATCGCGCCGACGGTGCCGAAGCGCAGAAACTGCGCGATCAGCGCGGGTGCGAACAGGGCGGCGAGAAACCCTTGCCGCGGCGGTGCCGTGGGTGTCATGCTCCCCCCAGCGGGAGGAACAGAAAAAGGGTATTCATCATGCTGCGTCGTCAGTTCCTTGCCTCCGGCCTGACCGCCACAGCGCTTGCCATGCCGGCCGTATCGCGCGCGGCCGCGGCGAAGCTGCTGCGGTTCGTGCCGCAATCCGATGTCACGATCCTGGACCCGATCTGGACCACCGCCTACGTCACCCGCAACCACGGGTTCATGATCTTCGACACGCTTTACGGAATCGATAACAGCTACACCGCGCAGCCGCAGATGGTGGCGGGTCATACGGTGGAAGCGGACGGGAAGCAATGGACGCTCACGCTGCGCGACGGGCTGAAATGGCATGATGGGGAGAAGGTGCTCGGGCGCGATTGCGTCGCATCGATCAAGCGCTGGGGGGCGCGGGATGCGTTCGGGCAAACCCTGCTCGCCTATACCGACGAACTGACCGCACCGGACGACAAGACGATCCGGTTTCGGCTGAAGCATCCCTTCCCGCTGCTACCCGATGCGCTGGGCAAGCCCGGCAGCAGTTTCTGCGCGATGATGCCCGAGCGGCTGGCGAAGACCTCGGCCTTCACCGCAATCACCGAGATGGTCGGCTCCGGCCCGTTCAAATGGAACGCCAAGGACCGGGTGGTGGGGTCGCGCGCGGTGTATGATCGCAACCCCGATTACGTGCCACGCGCGGACGGCGTGGCGCAATGGACCGCGGGGCCGAAAATCGTGCATTTCGACCGGGTCGAATGGCACGTGATACCGGATGAAACCACCAAGGCGAACGCGTTGGTGGCGCATGAGGTCGATTGGTGGGAGAACCCGACCAACGATATCCTGCCGCTGCTCGACACGAACCCGAAAGTGACCGTGCGCGTGACCGATCCCACCGGGTTGATCGCGTGCATGCGGCTGAACCAGCTCTGGCCGCCGTTCGACAACCCGGCGATCCGCCGCGCCGTGCTGGGCGCGATCGATCAGCGCGAATTCATGATCGCGGTCGCCGGCACCGATCCGAAACGGTGGCATGTGCCGGTCGGCATTTTCTGCCCTGGCACGCCGATGGCCAGCGAGGCCGGGTTGTCGGTGTTCACCGGCAAGCGCGATCCGGCCAAGATCGCGGCCGAAATCAAGGCCGCCGGCTACAAGGGCGAGAAGGTGGTGCTGCTGGCGCCCACCGATTTCCCGATCCTGAAGGCCGAGGCCGATGTCTGCGCCGACATGATGCGCCGGATCGGGCTGAACGTGGACTACCAGGCGATGGACTGGGGCACCGTGATCCAGCGCCGGGCGCAGGAACGATCACCCGCGAAGGGCGGCTGGAGCGTGTTCAACACGTTCTGGTCGGGACTGGATCAGTTCAATCCGGTCGGCCACGTGTTCCTGCGCGGCGATGGCAAGAAGGGCATGGTGGGCTGGCCGTCGGCGCCGAAGATCGAGGCGCTGCGGCAGGACTGGATCGATGCGCCGGACCTGGCGGCACAGAAGCAGCTGGCGGTGAAATTGCAGGAGCAGGCACTGCGCGACGTGCCCTATGTGCCGCTGGGACAGTTCTATCCTTCGACCGCCTATCGTTCGGACCTGGCCGGAATCCTGAACGGGTTCGTGCTGTTCTGGAACGTGCGGCTTGTGTGATGCCGGCGTCCCCCGCCCGCACGCGGGCGGGGGGGGCAGGCTCAGAACGTGCCGATGAAATCCC
>JAKAZJ010000228.1 GCA_021826565.1 Pseudomonadota bacterium
GCTACATCATCGCGTTGTGGATAGGACTAGCAGCCTACTGGGTGTTCATGGCAGTGGGGGCGAAGCGCAGCGTTCCCGCGCCGGGCCGCGTTGGTATCCGCTTGGCCCGGGTGATCGGCGTGGTCCTTTTGTTGCTCCTGCTGGTGGATCGGCACGGCGTCTGGGCGTTCGAAACCGCAGCAGGTTCCCATTCGGAGCTCGGCGAGCTCGGCGTGGTGATTTGTGCGCTCGGTGTGGCGGTGGCGGTGTGGGCACGGATCGCTCTCGGGCGGAACTGGGGTACTCCCATGTCGCGTCGGGTGGACCCGGACCTGGTCACATCCGGACCATACCGTTTCGTGCGCCATCCGATCTATAGCGGCATCCTCCTGGCCATGCTCGGCTCGGCGCTTGCGGTCAGTCTGCTCTGGATCGTCGCGCTGGCGCTGTGCGGCGGGTACTTCTTATTCAGCGCGCTTCGGGAAGAAGTGTTCATGACGGAACGATTTCCCGATCAGTACCCAGCCTATCGGCGGCGGACCAAGGTGCTGATCCCGTTCGTGCTGTGAGTTACCGCCCGGCGACGTCGCCGGGGAGCGTCGGGACCGCGAAACAGGCGATCGTTTCGCCCTCCAGCACCGCGTAGGTCAGCGCTCCACCCAGGCCGGCGCCGGTATCCAGACCGATGCGGCGCGCGGTGACCTCGGGCGCCGGGGTCACGCTGTGGCCATGCACGATGATAGCGCCGAAATCCGACTCGACGGTCAGGAACGGCCGGCGGATGGTCAGGACGTCGGTGCGGCGCTGGCGCGATACCGCGACGCCCGGCCGCAGGCCAGCATGGACGAACAGATAGGACCCGGCGCGGTGTGACAGCCTCAGGCCACGTAAGAAGGCCAGTTGCGCGGCGGGGATGCGGGCGGGCCATTCCCCCGCGGGCGCGTCCGCGCCGATGCCCCAACTGGCCAGCGCCGCCTGTCCGCCATCGGCACGGAAATCGGTGGCGTCCGGGGCGCTGCCGGAGACGGCATCCAGCAGGCGTTGCTCGTGATCGCCACGCAGCGCGAGCAGCGGCGCCGGGCCGCCCGCGGCCAACAAGGATAACACACCGGCGCTGTCCGGCCCGTATCCGATATAATCGCCCAGCAGCACGATCTCGGCCGCGGACGGGCGGGCGGCGAGGTCGGCGGCGATGCCGGCGAACACAGCGCGCAACGCATCCGCGCAACCATGCACGTCGCCCACGGCGTACACGCGCCGACCAGGCGGCAGCCAACCCGGCGCGGCGCCGGTGACGCGCGGGGCGGCGTATTCCGCGACCGTGGGCGCGCGGAGTCTTACCACCTCTGGCCGCCACCGAATGGGGCTGATAGGCTCACGTCCGCAGGCAGCAGGAAGCGGAGGACAACGTTGACCACCATCACTTTTCCCGTCGAAGCGTCTCACATCATGATGTTCGCCCGCGCCGTGGGCGACGCCAACCCAGTGTATCACGACGCAACCACGCCCGGCGGGGTCATCGCTCCCCCCACGTTCGGCCAAGCCGTCGCACAGTTCGACCCCGATTACCATCTGCGACCGAAGCCGGGCCAGCCTTGGTTCGGATCGGGCAAGACGCCGTCGGGCGTGGACAAGGCGCCCTCCGCCGGCGGGCTGCATGCGGAACAGCATTTCGAATATCTTCGCCCGCTACGCCCGGGTGACGTGCTGACGGTGGAGATCAAGCCAGGCGCTACTTGGGAAAAAGAAAGCAAGCGTGCCGGCAAGCTGACATTCCGGGAACGCATCGCCGAATACCGCGATCAGAAGGGCGAGCTGGTGCTGATCGCGCGCGGCGTCGGCGTGACCACCGAACGCCCTGTGGATCAGGGCTGAGAGGAACCATAGATGGCACTCAGCGCAAGCCGGCTTAAGCCCGGCGATACCCACAGCGAAACCGTCGTGGAGAACCTGCCGCGCACGCAGATCGTGCAATATGCGGGCGCGTCGGGCGACTACAACCCGATCCACACCGATGAGATGTACACCACCCAGGCCGCAGGATACCCGTCCGTGTTCGCGCATGGGATGCTGACCATGGGTCTGACCGGCAAGATGCTGACCAACTATGTCGGCAACGGACGGCTGACCAAGTTTGGTGTACGCTTTACCAACCAGGTCTGGCCAGGGGATACACTGGTTTCTACGGCTACGATTGTGGAAGTGGATGGAGACATCGTCAAACTGGACGTTGTCACCACCAACCAGGACGGCAAGGAAGTCGTTCGCGGCAGCGCGGAGGCGCGGATCGACCCGTGAGCGCCGTTCGCGGCACCAGATGAGCCTGCCGGACCCGACCGGGGCTTCCCCGGTCATGGCGCAATGGTTCGCGATGAAGGCGGCGCATCCGGATGCCTTGTTGTTCCTGCGCATGGGCGACTTCTACGAGCTGTTCTTTGCCGACGCGGAAGCCGCGGCGCAGGCGCTGGACATCGCGCTGACCGCGCGTGGGGAACACGCCGGCGCGCCGATCGCGATGTGCGGCGTGCCGGTCCACGCGGCGGACGCCTATCTGGCGCGGCTGATCCGGCGCGGCTTCCGTGTCGCCGTAGCCGAGCAGATGGAAGACCCGAAGCTACGCACCGGCAAGGCGCCGATCCGGCGCGAGGTCGTGCGTCTGGTCACCCCCGGAACGGTCACCGAGGAAGCGCTGCTCGACGCGGCTCGGCCAAATTTGCTTTTGGCGCTGGCGGGACGCGCCGGCGCGCTGGGCGCGGCGTGGCTGGATGTGTCCACGGGGTTGTTCGAGACCGCGCCGGTGGCCGATCTGCCAGCGCTGCTGGGCCGGCTGGATCCCGCCGAGATCCTGGCTCCAGCCGGGCTCGCGTTGGGGGAATGGGAGCCACGGCGTGGCCCGGAACCCACCGTCCCCGCCGATGGTGCGACCCGGCTTGCCGCTGCATTTGGCGCCGCCAGCCTGGATGCGTTCGGCAGTTTCACCGAGCCCGAAATCGCGGCGGCGGCGGCGGCGGTGGCGTATGTGCGCCTGACCTCGGCCGGGACGCTGCCGCGACTGGGCCGCCCCACCTCGCGCGGCACCGACGGCGTGCTGGCGATGGACCCGGCGACGCGGGCCAGTCTGGATCTGTTACGTGATCGGGACGGCGGCACCCGCCACAGCCTATTCGGCGTCACCGATCGCACCCAGACCGCGCCGGGCGCGCGGATGCTGGCCGCCTGGATTGCGTCCCCGCTGACCGGGCCGGAGCCGATCGGGGCGCGCCAGGATGCCTGGTCCTGGTTGGGGGCGAACGCGCCGGCAGCGGCCGGGATGCGCGCGGCGTTGCGGGGCGTGCCGGACATGGTGCGCGCCCTCGGGCGGCTGTCCGCGCAACGCGGTGGGCCACGCGACCTGGCCGCGATCCGCGCCGGTCTGGCCGCGGCGCGCACCGCGGCCGCCGCGCTGCCCGGCCCGGTGCCGGCACTTTTGGACGCCGCGGCGATCGCTCTGCGACGCGATCCCGCGCTGGAAGAACGCTTACAGGCAGCGCTGGCGGAGCCCGCTCCGTCACGCCTGGACGATGCGCCGGCGATCCGTCCGGGATTCGACCCGGAACTGGACGCCGAACGCGGACTGCGCGACGACAGTCGCCAGGTGCTGGCGCGTTTGCAGTTGGATTACGCACAGCGTTTCGGTGTCGCCAGCCTGAAGATCCGTCATCACGCACAGCTAGGCTACGTGATGGAAGTTCCAGCCGCCGCCGCAGAACGGTTGCGCGCGGATCCGGCGTTGACGCTGCGCCAGTCCATGGCGAACGCCGCGCGCTTCACCACCGCGGAGCTGGCCGAACTGGATCGCCGCATCGCCGCCGCCGGAGACCGCGCCTCGGCCCGCGAACGCGCGGTGTTTGCGACCCTGGTGCGCGAAACCCTGGACCAGGGAGGCGCGATTGCCGATGCCGCCGACGCGCTGGCGTTCCTGGACGTGGCGCAATCGGCCGCGCGCCTGGCTGAAACGGGCCGCTGGGTCCGCCCGCATGTGACCGCGGACACGGCGTTCCTGGCGCGGGCAGCACGCCATCCGGTGGTGGAGACGGCACTGCCCGGCGCGTTCGTCGCCAATGACTGCGATCTTTCTCCGGACCGGCGTCTTGCGTTGCTGACCGGGCCGAACATGGCCGGCAAATCCACCTTCCTGCGCCAGAACGCGTTGCTGGTGGTCCTGGCGCAGGCCGGGTTGCCGGTACCCGCCGAAAGCTTCCAGCTGGGCGTGGTCGATCGGCTGTTCTCGCGCGTCGGCGCCGCGGACGATCTGGCGCGCGGCCGATCCACCTTCATGGTGGAGATGACCGAGACGGCAGCGATCCTGCATCAGGCCGGACCGCAATCTCTGGTGGTTGTCGATGAAATCGGGCGTGGAACGGCAACGCTGGACGGGCTCGCGATCGCCTGGGCGGTGCTGGAGGCGCTGCACGGTGCGGTACGCTGCCGCACCATCTTCGCCACGCATTTCCATGAACTCGCGACCTTGGCAGAACGCCTGCCGCGGCTGCGCCCGCACACGATGCGGGTGAAGGAATGGAAGCGCTCGGTGGTGTTCCTGCATGAGGTCGCGGAAGGCGCGGCCGGCCGGTCCTGGGGCGTGCATGTGGCGGAACTCGCCGGGGTGCCGGCCGCGGTGGTGCGCCGCGCCGGGGGGCTGCTGGCGGCGCTGGAAGCCGGCGGCGGGGGC
>JAKAZJ010000229.1 GCA_021826565.1 Pseudomonadota bacterium
CGCCGGGCGCGACAGCCTGCCGGAGTTCACCAGCGCGCGGGCAAACCCGTGCCGCGCCGCCAGTTCCAGCACCGCGTCGCGATAGGCACGCCCGGCTTCGGTCTTGGGGGTGATGAAATCGGTGGCGCGGGTGGAATGCAGGATGTTCTCGTCATTGGCCGGAATGCGCTCGGCATCGTAGCTGTCGAGCAGAGTCGCCGGCGCCGCGCCTTCCAGCACGGCGGCAAGCTTCCAGCCGAGATTATCGGCGTCTTGCACCCCCGCATTGCCGCCGCGGGCGCCGAACGGGCTGACTTGATGCGCGGCGTCGCCCAGGAACAGGATGCGGCCGTGGCGAAACCGTTCCAGCCGGCGGCAGCGGAATGTATAGACGCTGACCCAGTCGAGCTCGAACGCCAGGTCCGGTCCCAGCATCGCGGCGATGCGGGCGCGCACCCGCGCCGGTTCCTTCTCGGCCTCGGGGTCGGCGTCCCAGCCGAGCTGGAAATCGATCCGCCACACCCGATCCGGCTGACGATGCAGCAGCACCGACCCGCCGGGGTGGAAGGACGGTTCGAACCAGAAGCGACGGATCGGCGGATAATCCGCGTCCATCACGATATCGGCGATCAGGAATCGGTCGCGAAACACCTGGCCGATGAAATCCAGCCCCAGCGCGGCGCGCACCGTGCTGCGCGCGCCGTCGCACGCCAGCAGCCAGGCGGCGGTGATCCGATACGGGCCTTCCGGCGTGTCCACCGTCAGCGCGACACCGTCCGCCGCGGCCTGGACCGCCGTGACGCGATGCTTCCAGCGCAACTCCACCAACCCGGAGGCGCGACAGGCATCGACCAGGTATTCTTCCACATAGTATTGTTGCAGATTGATGAAGGCCGGAAAGGCGTGGCCCGCTTCCGGCAACAGGTCGAATTCGTACACTTGGCGGTCGCGGAACAGCACCTCGCCGCGGTTCCAGGTCACGCCCTGGTCCAGCATCCGCGCGCCGACGCCCAGACGGTCGAATATTTCCAACGACCGCTTGGCCATGCAGATCGCGCGCGATCCGGTGCTGACGCTGTCATCCTCGTCCAGCACCACCGAGGCCACGCCGCGCCGCGCCAGGTCCAGTGCCGCGGTCAGCCCCACCATCCCCCCGCCCACAATCACCACCGGCGCCACGCCATCCGCCGGTCGCGGCGCGGCGGGATAGATGGGGTAGCGGTAGGGCACCGCGCTCAGCCCTCCAGCGCCGCCCACATCTCCCGGTCGCGCGCGGCGGTCCAGATGCGCGGGCGGTCGATGCCGGTCGCTTCATCATAGGCACGCGAGACGTTGAACGGCATGCAGTGCTGGAAGATCGCCCAGGCGCCGAAGCGCGGCGTCATCGCGTCCACCGTCGCGCGGTAGATATCGCGCAACCCCCTGCCCTTCGCTACGCCGTCCTTCACCAGGCCGAACAGGGTGGAGGTGAACGCATCGGTATCGGCGAAACCCTGTTCCACATCGGCCTTGGTGATCAGCGCCCGGCCGCGCCCGGGCACCATTTTCTCGGCGCCCAGTTCGCGCAGGCGCCGCAAGGTTTCCGGCCAGTCGGTGAAATGCGCATCGCCGCAATAGGGGGTGGCGCCGAATTCCACCGTATCGCCGGCGAACAGAACTTTTTCCTTCGGCAACCACACCACGGTATCGCCCATGGTATGGGCGCGGCCGATCTGAATGATCTGCGCCTCGCGCTCTCCCAGCCACAGGGACATCCGGCCGTGGAAGGTCAGGGTCGGCCAAGTCAGGCCCGGGATGCTCTCGCGGCCGCGGAACAGGCGGGGAAAGCGGCCGATCTCGCTGTCCATGTCGGCCTGGCCGCGTTCGACGATCAGTTCGCGGGTGATATCGGAGCAGATGATTTCCTGCGCCGGATAGCCGGACGCGCCGAGGACGCGCACCGCATGGTAATGGGACAGAATGACTCGGTTCACCTTGCGGTGCGTCACCCTGGCGATGCGCGCCTGCACGTCCGCCGCCATCGCCGGCGTGGCCTGGGCATCGACCACCGCGACGCCATCCGGCCCCACGATCACGCCGGAATTCGGATCACCCTCGGCGGTATAGGCGTACAGCCCCGGCCCCAGTTCGTCGAACGAAACGGTCTTCTCACCCAGATCGGCGGAGGACGCAAAATTTGCCATGGTCACGGCTCCCTTGGTGCCAGCGCGACATTGTCATAGACGCCCACGCCCTGCAGCAGCATGAACTTGCACGCCCCGCCATCCACCCCACGGACGATATGGGCGGTCTTCGGCGCCACTTCGCAGCGCTGCCCAGGCGCCAGCCGGAACAGCGCGCGCGGGGCGCGGGTTTCCACCTCCATCGGTCCTTCCAGGCAGACGAAACTGTCGGTGATAGCCGAATGGTAGTGCCACGGCACGCATTCCCCGGGCGCCAGGGTCAGGACCGAGGCGCGCATATCCGCCCCCTCCATCACCCGATCATAACCGGCGATCGCCAGCCGCATCGTGGTCTTGCCCTGTTCCATGGCCGCCTCCTGCGCGCGCAGCATACAGGCTGCGGTCAGGCCACGTCCAATTCCGGCTGCACCACGCCCAACAGGCGGGCTTGCAACGCCGGGTCCGCTTCCAGGGCGCGCGCGCTGCCTTCGAACGCCACCTGGCCGTTGACCAGCACCACGGCGCGATCCACCAGCGACAACACGGTCTCGGCATGGTGTTCCACGATCACCATCGCCACTCTGCCACGCAGGCGGTCCAGCGCCGCCATCACTTCCTGCACGATCGCCGGGGCCAGGCCCTCAAACGGTTCGTCCAGCAGGATCAGTTTTGCCGGCACCATCAGCGCGCGCGCGATCGCCAGCATCTGGCGTTCCCCACCGGACAGGCTTTCCGCCTGGGAGCGCGCCAGCAGCCGCAGTTTCGGGAACAGGTCGTATGCTTCGTCCAGGCTGGCCCCGCCTGGCCGCGCGGCGATACGCAGATTGTCCACCACGCTGAGATTCGGGAACAACCGCCGCCCCTCCGGGACCAGCGAGATGCCGCGGCGGTTGATCTCATAACTCGGCGCGGCGGTGATCGGCGCGTCGGCGAAGCGGATGGTGCCGGCGGAGGCGCGCACCGTGCCGGTCAGGGTCCGCAGCAGGGTGGTCTTGCCGACGCCGTTGCGACCCAGCAGCGCCACCGCCTCGCCCGCGCCGATCACCAGATCGACCCCGTCCAGCACCCGGCTGCCGCCGTAGCCCGCGACCACGCCGCGCGCGTCCAGCAACACCGGGCCGATCGCGGTCGTCTTGGCCTGCGCCCGCGCCGGCGGGCTGCCATGCGCGGTGCCGAGATAGGCCGAGATCACTTCCGGATTGCGCGCAACTTCGGCCGGCTTGCCATCGGCAATCAGGCGGCCCTGGTGCAGCACGGTGATGCGATCGGACAGCGCCAGCACGCGGTCGATATCATGCTCGATCAGCAGCACCGCGTGGGTTTCGGCCAGATCGCGGATCAACTTCGCCACCACCACGCGATCGGCCTCGGCCAGGCCTGCCAGCGGCTCATCCAACAGCAGCAGCTTGGCTTCGGTGGCCAGGGTGACGGCGATTTCCAGCAGCCGCTGCGCGCCATGCGCCAGATTGGCGCAGGTCTCGCCGGCGCGATCCGCCAGACCGACGGCATCCAGCAGCGACCAGGTGCGGTCATTGACCGCCGTCATCTTATACGCGTCGCGCCACAAGCTGCCGCGGCCGGGATCATGCGCCTGCACCGCGATCCGGACATTTTCGAACGCGGTCAGGCCGCGGAACACGCTTATGATCTGGAACGACCGCCCCAGACCCAGCCGCACCCGCCGATCCACCGGCAGGCGCGTGATGTCCTGGTCCTGGAACCGGATCACGCCCGCGTTGGGCGCCAGCATTCCGGTCAGCATGTTGAACAAAGTGGTCTTACCGGCGCCGTTCGGGCCGATGAAGCTGTGCAGTTGGAACGGGAACACGTCCAGCTTGATATCGTTTGCTGTCACCAACGAACCGAACCGCTTATGCAGCCCGGTCACCGACAGGATCGGCCGGGTCGGGTCCAGCGCCAGCCGGTCTTCGTGCCAGGGTGCGATCACCGCCGGACGCGGCGGAATGCCAGGGCGCGTCAAGGTCCAGCGGGAGCGGCCCAGCACGCGCTGCACCGCGCCGATGATGCCCTCGGGCGAGGCGAGCGCGAACACCAGGATGATCGGCGCGAACAGCAGCCACCATTCCTGCCACAACGCCGAAAGCCGGTCTTCCAGGATCACGAAGGCGATCGCGCCGAACAGCGGCCCCAGGAACTGGTGCACACCGCCCAGCACCGTCATCAGCAACGCATCGCCCGCGTGCTGCCAGCCGAGGTTATCGGCATAGACCCCGCGCAGCAGCAGCGTCAGCAGCCCCCCGGCGAAGCCGAGGAACCCGCCCATCAGCACGAAGGCCACCAGCTTGATACGATACGGATTATAGCCCAGGCTGCGCACCCGCTGTTCGTTTTCCCGCAGCGCTTGCAGCGTGCGCCCGAACGGGGAATGCGCGATCCGCCACAGCAGCGCCATGCCGGCGGTCACCGCGACGATCACGAAGCCATGGAACACCAACGGATCGGGCAACCAGGGCCGCGGCACGTTCTGGAGCCCGTTCTCGCCCCCTGTCAGCGCGGTCCAGCGGAACGCGATCTC
>JAKAZJ010000230.1 GCA_021826565.1 Pseudomonadota bacterium
TGCCACCATAATCCGCGGCCGGCGCAACAGCGGTAGTGCCAGCGCGAACAGCGCCAGCAGCGCGACATATAGTGGCAGGATGTTCAGCAGACTGGGTTGATAGCGCAGGGTCAGCGCCTGCAGCAGCGCCTGGTACGGCGCGTGGGCCAGCGCGTCCAACCGGCTTTCGTCCAGATAGCTCGCCCGATCGACCTTGGCGACGCTGTTGGCGACCTGCGCGGCATAGACCACGAACAGGAAGATATGAGCGATATACAGCACCCAGGCGCGCTTGAGCGCGTCGGCGGCGCCGTATAGCCAGCCATGACGGTCCATCGCTGCGCCATAGGCCTTGGCCGCGCCAAATCCGGCAAGCAGCACGAACACCTCGGCGGCGTCGTTCAGCGCCACCACGTGCAGGCTGACATGGAACATCACGTCGCCGGGAATGTGGTCGGCGAAAATCCACCACAGCGCGCAGCCGCGGGCGAAATCCACCCGCAGGTCGCGCCCGGGACCGCTGCGGACGAGCGCCATCAAGCGGGCCGATCCGTTTGCGGCGCGGCGCGGGCGCGCGCCTGGGCTTTGCGCTTGCGCAGATTCTCACGCAGCGCGGCGGCCTCCGCGGTGCGGTGCTCATCCCGGCTAGGCGCGCGCGCGGGTGGGCGCGCGGGGGGACGGGGCTGGGTGGGGGGCGGCGGGGGTTCCATGTGGCGCAGCGTTCGCCGCTCGGGGCGAGCCGGTCAAGGGTCGGATCGCCGTTTGCAAGCCGGCGCGGGCCGGCGCCGACGGTCAAACGGACACTACCGGCAAACCGGCACTCCCGGATCAACGCCCGGCTTGCGCGTCCGCCGCCAGCGCGGCTATATCCCGCCCGCCGCCCGGCGCGGCTGCCGTAGCTCAGTGGTAGAGCACCCCCTTGGTAAGGGGGAGGTCGAGAGTTCAATCCCCTCCGGCAGCACCAGGCGCCCCATTCCCTCCCCCGCGCCCGCCGCCTAACATCGCGCGCCCTTCGGAGCGCCGCCATGCCGATCTCCCCGCCGCGCCGCAAGCGCGCGATCGCCACCGTCACCCTTTCCGGCGCGCTGCCCGATAAGCTGGAAGCCGCCGCCCGCGCCGGCTTCGATGGGGTGGAGATTTTCGACGCCGACCTGATGACCTTCGACGGCACGCCGGCCGATATCCGTCGCATCGCCGCCGATCTGGGCCTCGAAATCCCGCTCTGGCAGCCGTTCCGCGATTTCGAGGCGGTGCCGCCGGACCGCCTGGTCCGCAATCTTGATCGCGCGGAACGCAAGTTCGACGTGATGGAGGCGCTTGGTGCGCCGCTGATGCTGGTCTGTTCCAGCACCGATCCGGCCAGCCTGGCCGACGACGCCCGCGCCGCCGCCGATCTGCACGCGCTGGCGGAGCGCGCCGCGGCGCGCGGTCTGGCGATCGGGTTCGAGGCGCTGGCCTGGGGCCGGCACGTCAACCGATGGCGCCACGCCTGGCGGATCGTGCGGCACGCCGACCATCCCGCATTGGGACTGATCCTGGATAGCTTCCACACCCTGGCCGTGGGTGACGACCTGGCAGGCCTGGCCGAGGTGCCGTCCGCCAAACTGGCCTTCGTCCAGTTCGCCGACGCCCCCGCCCTGTCCATGGACGTGCTGTCCTGGAGCCGGCATTTCCGCCTGTTCCCCGGCCAGGGTGCCCTGCCGGTGGCACATTTCCTGGCCGATGTGCTGGACGCCGGCTACGCGGGCCCGCTCTCGCTGGAAATCTTCAACGACGAGATGCGCGCCGCCCCGGCCCGGCTGACCGCGCGCGATGGGCTGCGCTCGCTGATCCTGCTGGAAGCCGAGGCGCGGCCCGGCGTGCCCGCCGCCGCGCTGCCGCCGCCTTCCGCCTATGACGGCATCGAATTCCTGGAATTTGCCGTCGATGCGGAAAGCCGTGCCGAGTTGGCGCGATTCCTCGGCACGCTGGGCTTCGCCTATGCCGGGCAGCATCGCTCGAAGGCGGTGGAGCTGTATCGCCAGGGTCGCGCCAACCTGATCCTGAACGCCGAGCCGGACAGCGCCGCCGCCGAGCATTTCCACCTGCACGGTCCATCCGTCTGCGCCATGGCGTTTCGTGTCGATGACGCGGCGCGGGCCGAGGCGCGGGCCGCCGCGCTGCTGGCGGCGCCCTGGCACGAACGCACCGGAGCCGGGGAACGGCGTCTCCCGGCGGTCCGCGCCCCCGACGGGACCCTGATCTTCCTGATCGAGCCGGACCTGTCGGGTCGCAGCATCTACGACGACGATTTCGTGCTGGATCCGACCCTGGCCGCGCCCGCGCCGGTGCTGGACGGGATCGACCACCTGGCGCAGGCGCTGCCGGCCGGGCGGATGGACAGCTTTGTCCTGTTCTACAAGGCGGTGTTCGGGTTCGCACCGCAGCGGCTGTGGGAACTGCCGGACCCTTATGGGCTGATCCGCTCGCGCGCTCTGGTCAGCCCCGACGGGTCGATCCGGCTGCCGCTCAACATCTCGGAAAGCCGCGAAACCGCGACCGGGCGCTTCGTCTCGGCCTATGCCGGCGCCGGGGTACAGCACATCGCCTTCGGCTGCGCCGATATCGCGGCGGCGGTCGCCGCCCTGCGCGGACGCGGCGCCCGGATGCTGCCCGTGCCGCCCAACTACTACGACGACCTGGCTGGGCGGATCGAGATCGACACGGCGACGCTGGACCGGCTGCGCCACCTGGGCCTGATGTACGACCGCGACGAGACCGGCGAATACTGGCAAGCCTACACAGCCCCGTTCCAGGACCGGTTCTTCTGCGAGATCGTCGCGCGCCGCGGCTATGAGGGATTCGGCGCCGCCAATGCCGGCGCCCGGCTGGCAGCCCAGGCGCAGCGGCGGGCGGATGCGAGCCTCGCCTCACGCTTGGCGCTGCTATGACAGGAGCTGCACGATGACCATGTTTCAATCCCTGCACTGCGAGATCGCCGAGCACATCGCCGTGGTGACCCTGGACCGCCCGCCGGTGAACGCGCAGCTGCGCGCCACCCAGGATGAGATCGCGCTCTGCTTCGACGAATTATCCGACACGGCGCAAGCGCGCGTGGTGATCCTGACCGGTGCGGGGCGGGTGTTCTCGGCCGGCGCCGATATCAAGGCGCGCGCCGCCTCGGCCCCGGTGCCGGGCGGGGATCGTCAGCATCTGCGCAGCGCGCGCGAGAGCTATCACGCCATCATGGAATGCGGGAAACCAGTGATCGCGGCGATCAACGGGCCGGCACTGGGGGCTGGCCTGGCTTTGGTCGCAAGCTGCGACATCCTGGTGGCGGCCGAGGAGGCCGAGCTCGGCCTGCCCGAGGTCACGGTGGGGCTGATGGGCGGCTGCCGGCACGCGATGCGCCTGCTGGGCCATTCCGCGGTGCGGCGGATGATGTTCACCGGCGAGCGGCTGAGCGGGGCGGAACTCTATCGCCGCGGCGTGGTGGAGGCCTGCGTGAAGCTGCCGGACCTGATGCCGGCGGCGCGCGCGATCGCGGCGCGGATCGCCGCCCTCAGCCCGACCGCGGTGCGGATGGCCAAGCATTCGCTCAACACCATCGCCGAGATGTCGCTGCGCGACGGCTACCGATTCGAGCAGGACATGACCATGGCGCTGGCGCGCACGCCGGACGCGATGGAAGCGAAGCGGGCGTTCCTGGAAAAGCGTGCCCCGGTGTTCCGCGATCCCGGATAGGCACGGGCTTGCGGCAAGATACAGCGAATGCTATCAATGCAGGCGTTGCTATCGGAGCCGCCCTGTGTCCACCAACCTCAGCGTCCGCAACCTGGAACCCGAGACCGTCGGCCGGCTGAAGCGCCGCGCCGCCGCGCATGGGCGTTCGGCCGAGGCCGAACTCCGCGAAATCCTGCGCACTGCGTTGGCCGGGGAGGCCGAGCCCGGTTTCGCCGATCTGGCCGCCGAGCTGCGAGCACTGACCGCCGGGCGCCACCACACCCCCTCGGAAACCCTGCTGCGCGAGGCCCGCGACGGGCACTGAGCATGGCTGCCTACGTGGTCGATGCCTCGGTGGCCATCAAATGGGTCATTCAGGAGGCCGGCACGGAAGCGGCGCTGCGCCTGCTCGGCCACGAGTTGATTGCCCCCGATCTGCTGGTGGCCGAATGCGCCAACATCCTTTGGCGCAAGCAACGGCTGGGCGAGATCAGCGCGCGCGAGGCAGGGCTGGCGGCACGGCTGCTTGAACGGGCCGAGCTCGACCTGGTGCCGATGCGCCGGCTGCTCGATCGCGCCACGGCGCTTGCGATCGCGCTCGATCACCCGGCTTATGACGCCATCTATCTGGCGCTGGCGGAGACCACCGGACGGGCCTTCGTCACCGCCGATCTCCGTCTGGCCCGCAAGGCCGCTGGCGGGGCGGCGACGGTGCTGACCCTCGCTGAGTGGAACGCCTGACCCGGCCCCTCGCTGCATTGCGAGAATCGGGCTATAAGCCCCCCTCCCCTGCGTCGAGACCGGCCCCAGCGTGAGCGATACTTCCGAAGACCCTCCCCCCGTCCCCCCGGAGGGCCAGCTGCCCGTGACGATCGAGGAGGAGATGCGCCGCTCCTACCTCGATTACGCCATGAGCGTGATCGTCTCGCGCGCCCTGCCCGATGCCCGCGACGGGCTGAAGCCGGTGCATCGACGCATCCTGTTCGCGATGAACGA
>JAKAZJ010000231.1 GCA_021826565.1 Pseudomonadota bacterium
CACGGCGCGCCTGACGCCGCTGGACGGCGGCGCGACGCTGGCGGGCCGGGTGGTGGGCGTGGGCGGAATGTTGAACCCGGCGACGCATCTGGTGGATGCCGTCATCGCGCCGGCGGCCGGTGATCCTCTGGGCGGCGCGGCGTATCGCGCCACCATCCGCACCGGCTGGTTCCAAGGTTGGATCGTGCCGCGCGATGCGGTGCTGACGGATGCGCGTGGCGCCTTTGTTTACCAGGTCGGTCCGCATGGCGCGGCGCGGGTGCCGGTCCGGGTGGTGGGCGAGCAGGGCGCGCGCACGGCGGTCCGCGGCAAGATCGCGCCCTCCCTGCCCTTGGTCGTGTCCGGCAACTACCAGCTGACCCCCGGCATGGCCGTGCGGACCGCCCCCTGATGGGGTTCGTCGCCCTGGTCGAGCGGCATCGCCGCGCGATTCTGCTGGTCATGGCCGCACTCGCCGCGGCCGGGATATACGCGGCCACACTGCTCCCGGTCGGGCTGTTTCCGCAGGTTTCCTTCCCGCGCGTACGGATCGAACTGGCGGCCGGGGACCGACCCGCGCGCCAGATGGTGCTGCTGGTTACCCGCAAGGTGGAACAGGCCGTCCGCAGCGTGCCCGGATTGCGCGCGGTGCGCTCCACCACCTCGCGCGGGTCGGCCCAGGTGCAGCTGGATTTCGGCTGGGGCCGGAACATGATCCAGACCACGCTGGAGGTGCAGCAGGCAATCAACGATGTCATGCCGGACCTGCCCCGCGGCACCACCGCCAGCGTGCTGCGGATGGACCCGACCAGTTTCCCGATCGTCTCGTACGGCCTGACCTCGGCCACGGTCCCGCCGACGCGGCTGCGTGCGCTGGTGCGGTTCCAGCTGGCCCCCCTGCTATCCGCGATCCCCGGGGTGAAGCGGGTCGGGGTAGAGGGCGGGGCGACGCCGGAAATCCACGTCCTGGTCGATCCGCATCGGTTGGCCGCGGCGGGCCTCGCGCTGCAAGATGTCGTGGCCGCCTTGCGCGCCGACGGCGTGCTGAGCGCGGTCGGACGGGTCGAGGACCATGACAAGCTGTTCCTGGTCCTGGTCAACGACACTTACCGCACCCTGACCCGGCTGCGCGCCACCGTGTTGCGGGCCGGGCCGGGCGGGGTGGTGACCTTGGGCGACGTGGCCCGGGTGGAACGCAGCGTGGTGCCGCAATGGGTGCGGGTGACGCAGGACGGACATCCGGCCGTCCTGTTCAACGTGTACGAGCAGCCGGGCGGCAACGCGGTGCGCATCGCCGGCGCCGTGCGCCGCATCATCGCCCGCTTCCCGATGCCGCCCGCGGTGCGCGTGCGGTCCTGGTACGACCAATCGATCCTGGTCACGCAGTCGGCCGCCAGCGTGCGCGACGCGGTGCTGATCGGTCTCGGCCTGGCCGGTCTGGTGCTGCTGGCGTTCCTGCGTAGCTGGCGCGTGACGCTGGTCGCGGTCCTGACCGTCCCCGCGACATTGGCGATCACCATTCTGGTGCTGCGCCTGATCGGACAGAGCTTCAACATCATGACCCTGGGCGGCATCGCCGCCGCGGTCGGCCTGGTAATCGACGACGTGATCGTGATGATCGAGCACATCGCCCGCCGCGCCGGTGCCGGGGCGGCAACGTCGGAGACGCGGCTGCTGGTGCTGCCTGCTGCGCGCGAGTTCCTGGTGCCGCTATCCGGCTCCAGCTTCGCCACCATCATCGTGTTCATCCCGCTGGCGTTCCTGGGCGGGGTGACCGGAGCGTTCTCGCGCGCGCTGGCGCTGACGATGGGGGCGGCGCTGGTGATCTCGATGCTGCTGACATTGTTCGCGGTGCCGTTGCTGGCGCGCGGGCTGGTGGATTTCGCGCGCTGGCGCGACCCGGCCGCGGCGGGGCCGGGGCGGATCGGGCGGGCGCATCAGCGCCTGCTGCGCGCGCTGATCCTGCGGCCCTGGGTGCTGCCGCTGCTGCTGGTCCCGCTGCTGGCGCTGGGCTATGTCGCGTATCGCCAGGTACCGACCGGCTTCATGCCGGCGATGGACGAAGGCGGGTTCGTGATGGACTACCACACCCGCCCGGGCACATCGCTGACCGAGACCGACCGCGAACTGCGCCAGATCGAGGCGATCCTGCGCAAGGACCCAGCCGTGGACACGTTCTCCCGCCGCACCGGCATGGGGCTGGGCGGCGATCTGAACGAACCCAACCAGGGCGACTTCTTCGTCCGCCTGACCGCATCCGCGCGCCCGCCGATCCAGACGGTGATGGCCCGCATCCGCCGCCGCATCCACGCGCGGGTCCCCGGCGTGACCGTGGATACCGCCCAGCTGATGAGCGATCTGATCGGCGATCTGACCGCGGTTCCGCAGCCGATCGAAATCAAGCTGTTCGACCCCGACGACACCGCCGCCCTGATCCCGACCGCGCGTCGCGTCGCCGCCGCCATCGCCCGGCTGCGCGGTGTGATCGAGGTGCATAGCGGCGTGGTGCTGGCCGGTGACGCGCTGGACGTCCGGATCGACCCCGCGCGGGCCGCGTTGCAGGGCGTCACCCCGGCCGCGGTGCGGTCGCAACTGGCGGCGTATCTGACCGGCACTGTCGCCGCCCTGATCCCGACGGCGCACCGGATGGAAGGCGTGCGCGTGTGGCTGCCGTCCCGCTTCCGCGCGACGACCGCCGAACTGGCCGCGCTGCCGATACGTGCGCCAATGGGGGCGCCAACGGGAACACCGGGCGGCGCCTTGTTTCCGCTGTCGATGGTGGCGCGGCTGCGCCAGGTTTCGGGGCAGCCGGAGATCGACCGCGATAACCTGCAACAAATGGTCGCGGTCACGGGACGGATCCAGGGACGCGGCATCGGCGCGGTGATTGCCGATGTCCGGACCGTGCTGGCGCGGCCCGGGATGCTGTCGCCGGGGATGCGGTTCACCTTGGGTGGGCTGTATCAGCAGCAACAGATCGCCTTCGCCGGGCTGATCCGGGTGTTCCTGGCGGCGCTGGTGGCCGAGTTCGTGTTGTTGCTGGTGTTGTATCAGCGGTTCTGGCTGCCGGTGATCGTGATCGGCTCGGCGTTGCTGTCCACCACGGCGGTGTTCACCGGGTTGTGGGTATCGGGGGTGGCGCTGAACATCACGGCGCTGATGGGGATGACGATGATCATCGGCATCTCGTCGGAACTGGCGATTTTCTATGTGTCGGAATATGTGGAACTGGCGCGGCATATGCCGGCGCGCGAGGCGCTGGCGGCGGCGGCGGGAAACCGGCTGCGGCCGATCGCCATGACCACCCTGGCGGCAATCCTGACCTTGCTGCCGCTGGCGCTGGCGCTCGGTGCGGGATCGGGGATGCAGCAGCCGCTGGCGATCGCGATCATCTCCGGGTTGTTGTTGCAGTTCCCGCTGGTTTTGCTGGGGGTGCCGGTGGCGATCGGGTGGACGTTACCGCGGCAGCGGCCGGGGCTGCGCTGAGAATCGCGCCGGATCGGGAAGACGCCGCCTGCATCTCTGCGATCAGTCGCGGAACCCGGCGCGATCGGTGCCGCGATACAGGACCTGTTGCTGACGTGCCGTGATCGCTGCGTGCAGGGCCAGGGAAGCGGGATCAAGATCGGCGCTAGGCGGGGGTTCGTGGTCGAAATGACCGAACCGGTCCTGGCCGCGGACCAGGGTGGCGCTGTCGCGCGGCCCGGCGATCTGGCGGAGCGAGGTGGGAATGTAGCGGATCGCAAGGCCGATGCGGCGATCGGCGGAGCGGTTCGGCTCCGACCCGTGGAACAGCAGGACGTGATGAAGCGAGGCCTGGCCGGGGGCAAGTTCCACCAGGACCGCGTCCCGTTCGTCCACGGCGACCTCCAGCTCCTGCCCGCGGGTCAACAGGTTGTCGGGATCGAAGGTGTCGCGATGGCCGACTTGCGCGCGATGCGTGCCGGGGACGAATTTCATGCAGCCGCTGACGCGGTTGGCCGGCGTGAGCGCGAGCCACAACGTGGTGACGTCCGGCGCGCTGAGCCCCCAATAGGTCGCATCCTGGTGCCACGAGACGAACCCCGCGTCGGCGGCTTCCTTGATGAAGAACGTGGTGGACCAGCACAGCAGGTCCGGGCCGAGCACGTCGGCAACGGCGTCCAGGATGCGCGGATGGCGGATCAGGTCGTTGAGCCAGGGAAACAGCAGATGCGGCTTGTGGCGCATCGCGGCCTTGAGGGGACCGCCCTGGGCGGCCTCGATCGCTTCCAGCCGGGCGCGGGCGGCGGCGGCTTCGGGCGGCGTCAGGATATCGAGCGGGAAATGATAGCCGGTGCGGTGGTAGGCAGAGAGCGCGTCTGGGGTGAGCATGGCATAGGTCCTCGGTGGGCCGGCCGAGCGTATCCGGCGAGCCGGCTGGCGTCACGCGGCCGGGTCGTGCCAAACCCGGCGCATGAAATCCCACCCCACGCCCCTGGAAACCGTCTCCCTCGACCTCCCTCAATCCGCCCTTCCGCTGTACGAAGCCGCCCTCCGCGCCACCTGTCGCAGCGTTGGCCTGTTTCACGATGAACGTACCGATCTTTGGCGCCTGGAAGGGGTGAAGGAAACCGGCGCCCACGAGCCCGCGCTGGCCGCCGGCCTCGCGCTCGCCGCCGCCCTGACCGGCCACCACTCTCCGCTGTCCCGCGCCAAGGTGGCA
>JAKAZJ010000232.1 GCA_021826565.1 Pseudomonadota bacterium
CGGTGCCGGCCAGCAGCAGCCCACCCAGCAGCGCCCCCAGCGCCATGGAAAGCCCCGCCGCCGCGGCCGACAGCGCCGCGCCGATCACCACGAACAGGCAGGCGGCCATGAACAGATCGGGGCTGCGGGTGCGCGCCACGCTGCGCAGCACCGGACGCAGCGCCAGCCGCCCCAGCAGCACGATCGCCACGATCGCACCCAGGCCCCGGCCCAGACCCTCGGCCAGCGCCCACGCGCCGGGATGCGCGGCACCGGCGGGCAGCAGCAGCGCGACGCCCACCAGCACGGGCAGCACCGCAAGGTCCTGGAACAGCAGCACCGAGAAACTCGCCCGCCCGGCCCGCGTACCCAGCGCCCGACGCTCGGCCAGGGTCTGCAAACCGATGGCTGTGGAAGACATCGCCCCGGCCAGGCCCAGCACCGCCGCGGCGGTCCAGCTTGCGCCCGCCAGATGCGCCGCGGCGGCCAGCAGCCCCGCCGAGACCATCAACTGCGCGCCCCCCAGCGCCAGCACCAGGCGGCGCATCACCCACAGCCGCGCGAACGACAATTCAAGCCCGATCATGAACAGCAGCAGCACCACGCCGAACCCCGCGACCGGCGCGATGGCGCGCGGGTCGTCCATGGTCACCGCCCCCAGCAGCGGGATCTGCCCGGCGAAGCGGCCCAGCCCGAACGGCCCGACGATCACGCCGACCAGCAGGAAGCCCACCACCGGGCTGATGCGGATGCGATGGAACAGCGGGATCACCAGCCCGGCCGCGCCCAGCACGATCAGGGCTTCCTTGAGGCCGGCGATCTCAGGCAGGGCGTGCATGGACCCAGCCTATAGCAGACCCACGCTTGAGCACCCCGTCACCGCGGCCCAGACTGAAGCGAACCACGGAGGACACATCATGCGCGCGGGTTTCATCGGCCTCGGCACCATGGGCGGCCCGATGGCGGCCAATCTGCAAAAATCCGGCACGCCGCTGATCGTCCACGACCTGCACCGACAGGCCGCCGGCCGCGTGGAGGCCGCCGGCGCAACCTGGGCTGCAACCCCGCGCGAAGTCGCCGCCGGCGCCGAGGTCGTGTTCACCTCGCTGCCCGCCCCGGCCGACGTCGCCGCGGTGGCGGACGGGGCGGACGGGCTGCTGGCGGGATTGCGCCCCGGCGCTGTCTGGTTCGATCTCTCGACCAATTCCCTGGCCGTGATCCGCGCCCTGCACGCGCGCTGCGCCGCCGCCGGTGTGGCGCTGCTGGACGCGCCGGTCAGCGGCGGGCCGAAAGGGGCAAACAGCGGGCGGCTGGCGATCTGGGTCGGCGGCGACCGTGCCGCCTTCGATGCGCATCGCGCCGCGCTGGACGCGATCGGCGACCGCGCCCGCTACATCGGCGCCATCGGCGCCGGCACCATCGCCAAGCTGACCCACAACGCCGCCGGCGCCGCGATCAACCAGGTACTGGCCGAGGTGTTCACCATGGGCGTGAAGGCCGGGGTGGAACCGCTGGCGCTGTGGGAGGCGATCCGTCAGGGCGCCACCGGCCGCAACCGCGTCTTCGACCGCATGGGCGATCATTTCCTGACCGGCAGCTACGATCCGCCCGAATTCGCCTTCCGCCTGATCCACAAGGACGTATCGCTGGCCGCCGAACTCGGCCGCGAGGTCGGCGTGCCGATGCGAATGGTCAATCTGGCGCTGGCGGAAATGACCGAGACGCTTTCCCGCGGCTGGGGCGGGCGCGACAGCCGCGTCAGCATGAAATTGCAGGAGGAACGATCCGGTATTGCCCCGCTCGCGCTGGATCCGGCGGCGATCCGCGCGGTGTTGGAACGCGACGGGACGTAACCGGCGCTACCCCTCCGTCAACAGCCGCGCCGCCTCGGCGCCGCGGATTTTCGCCAGATCGTCCTGGTATTTCAGCAGTACGCCCAGCGTTTCGTCCACCGCGCCCGGCGTCAGCTCGGTCTGGTTGAGATACGTGAGCGCGTTCGCCCAATCGATCGTCTCGGCCACCCCCGGCAGCTTGAACAGCTCCGCCCCGCGCAGCCGCTGCACGAACGCCACCACCTGCGCCGACAGCGCCGCCGGCACGCCCGGGGCGCGCACCGCCAGGATCGCGCGCTCGCGCGCCGCGTCCGGGTAGTCCACCCAGTGATACAGACAGCGGCGGCGAATCGCGTCATGCACCTCACGCGTGCGGTTCGACGTCAGCACCACCACCGGCGGCGTCGCCGCGCGGATGGTGCCGTATTCCGGCACGGTGATCTGGAAATCGGCCAGCAGTTCCAGCAGGAACGCCTCGAACGGTTCGTCCGCCCGATCGAGCTCGTCGATCAGCAGCACCGCCGGCGGCTGGTCGGGATCGATCGCCGACAGCAACGGGCGCGCGGTCAGGAACGAACGGGCGTAGATGTCGCGCGCGAGTTCGTCGCGATCCGTCTGTCCCGCCGCCTCCGCCAGCCGGATCGCCATCAGCTGGCGCGCATGATCCCATTCATACGCGGCAGCGGCGAGATCCATGCCGTCATAGCATTGCAGCCGAACCAGGCGCCGCCGCAACCCTGCCGCCAGCGCCTTGGCGATTTCGGTCTTGCCGGTCCCCGGTTCGCCTTCCAGGAACAGCGGGCGGTGCATCGACAGCGCCAGATGCACCGTGGTCGCCAGCGAGGCATCGGCAATATACCCCTGGCCGGACAGCAGGCTGGCGGTATCGGCAACCGAGGCCGGCAGGGCGTCCAACGGCATTACAGCAGCGGCACCACGATCAGGTAGAACAGGATCAGCCAGAACAACCCGCCGATCCAGAACGCAAGCGGCAGGCCCATCGGCTCGCGCGGGACCATCGCCAGCCAGTTCACGGACGGCGGCGACGGCGAGGCGGCGCGCGCGGGGGCGGCGGTTTCCGGGTTGGGGGCCATGGTCCGGGCAAGCTCCTTGGCGAAATTGTCGAAAAACGCATCCGCCATCTGCTTGGCGGAGGAATCGATCAGGCGCGCGCCGAGCTGGGCGATCTTGCCGCCCACCTGCGCCTGCACCTCATAGCGCAGAACGGTGCCATCGGGGGCGTCCGTCAGATGCACCGTGGCGCCGCCCTTGGCGAAGCCCGCGACGCCGCCCTGGCCCTCACCGGCGATGCGGTAGCCGTTCGGCGGGTCCATCTCCGACAGCGTCACCTTGCCGGCGAAGCGGGCGGCGATCGGGCCGATCCGCACCGCGGCGGTGGCGGTCATGTCGGTGGGAGAGGTCGCCTCCAGCTTCTCGCAGCCGGGGATCGCCGCCTTGAGAATCTCGGGATTGTTCAGCGCGTCCCAGACGGTCTGGCGCGGGGCGGGCAGCAGCCGCTCTCCGTTCATGTCCATGCGATCGGGGTCTCCGTAAGACGCGGGCTTCAAGACGTGGGCTTTCCTGGGGCGTGTCTTACTTGCACGATCCCCCCCATGCAACCGATGCCGTCCTGGGTCTGGGCGTTGCCGTTCGTGGGGCTGGTGAGCAGCTTCGCCATGGTACCGCTGGCCGCGCCGCGCTGGTGGCACCGCCACGAATCCCAGGTGGCGCTGGGCTGGGCGCTGGCGTTGCTGGGCCCGCGCGCGCTGGTGCTGGGACCGCAGGATGCGGCGCTGGAGGCCTGGCGGCTGATCCTGGCGGAGTACCTGCCGTTCATCGCGCTGATGGCGGCGCTGTACGCCGCTGGGGGCGGCGTGCTGATCCGCGGCCTGAGCCGCGGCACGCCGGCCGGCAACGTGGCAGTGCTGGCGCTGGGCACGGTGGCCGCCGGACTGGTCGGGACCGCGGCGGCGTCGCTGCTGCTGATCCATCCGCTGCTACGCGCGAACGCGCATCGGCCGCGGCGGTTCCACCTGGTGCTGGGGTTCATCCTGCTGGTGGCGAATGCCGGCGGCGCGTTGTCGCCGCTGGGGCCGCCGCTGTTCCTGGGATTCCTGCGCGGGGTTCCGTTCTTCTGGCCGCTGCGGCGGCTGGGGCCAGCGGTGGCGGTGGTGGCCGCGGTGGTGCTGGGCTGGGTGTGGGCGGTGGACCGGGTCCTGGCGCATAGCGAGCCGCCGGCGCCGCCGCGCGCGCGGTTCCGCCTGCGCGGCGCGGGGAATCTGGTGCTGGCGGTGGGGCTTGCCCTGTCCGTGGTGGCGGAAGGATGGTGGCCGGGGCCGGTGCTGCGCGTGGCCGACGCGCCGATCCGGGCCGGCGCGTTCGCCGGAGTGGGCGCGTGCCTGCTGGCGCTGGCCGCCTCGGCCGCATTCACGCCGGCGGCGGTGCGCCGGGCGAATGATTTCTCGTGGCGGCCGATGGCCGATGTCGCGTGGTTCTTCCTGGCGCTGTTCGTAACGCTGGGGCCGGCGGAGCGGCTGCTGGTGCCCGGGCCGACCCGTTTGTTCTGGCTGATCGGCGCGCTATCGGCGGTGCTGGACAACGCGCCGAGCTACCTGCTGGGCTGGCGCCTGGCGGGCGGTGCGCCAGGCGGCGCAGGCCTCGCCGCGGTCGCTGCCGGCGCGGTGTTCTTCGGCGGGCTGACCTATCTGGGGAATGCGCCGAATCTGGTGATCCGCGCGATCGCCGCGCATCGCGGCGTGCGGATGCCGGGGTTCCTGGCCTATGCCGCCTGGGCGGCGCTGGGGCTCGGCCCGGCGCTGCTGCTGCTGGCATGGTGGTTCGGATAGGCGCA
>JAKAZJ010000233.1 GCA_021826565.1 Pseudomonadota bacterium
CTGCATGATCCCGTATACCAGCGCCTCTGCGGTCGGCGGGCAGCCCGGCACATAGATATCGACCGGGACGATCCGGTCGCAGCCGCGCACCACCGAATAGGAAAAGTGATAATACCCGCCGCCATTGGCGCAGCTGCCCATGGAAATCACCCAGCGCGGCTCGGGCATCTGGTCATAGACCTTGCGCAAGGCCGGGGCCATCTTGTTGGTCAGCGTGCCCGCCACGATCATCACGTCCGACTGGCGCGGGCTGGCGCGCGGGATGATCCCGAACCGGTCCAGATCGTAGCGCGGCATATAGGCGTGGATCATCTCCACGGCACAGCACGCCAGGCCGAAGGTCATCGGCCACAGGCTGCCGGTGCGGGCCCAGTTCACCACCTTGTCGATATTGGCGACGATGAAGCCGCGATCAGCGATCTCGCCAGTGATGCCCTTCACCACCGCGTCCTGTTCGGGGCCGGGGGGCAGCGGATCGCGATTCCAGAGCACCGCCTCGCTCATGCGATCATTCCCATTCCAGCGCGCCCTTGCACCATTCGTAGATGAACCCGACCGTCAACACGCCCAGGAACCCCATCATCGACAGGAACCCGAACAGCCTTGTGGCGCCGAGCGTGATCGCCCAGGGGAACAGGAACGCCACTTCCAGATCGAAGATGATGAACAGGATCGCGACCAGATAATAGCGCACGTCGAAGCGGCGGCGGGCGTCGTCGAACGCCTCGAACCCGCATTCATAGGCTGACAGCTTCTCGGCATAGGGCTTCTGGCGGGCGGCGAGCAACGAGCCGCCGACCATCGCTGCCGCGATCACCGCTGCGATCACCAGGAACACAAGCACCGGCAGGTAGGCGGGCAGAACGTATGGCATCGGCACGGACCCCTTCCTGACGGCGGAGCTTACCCCGGTCCGTTGTGCACCGCCACATCCCCCGCAGGGCAGGGGCGGGACGGCGAGGGGCCGGGAGACTGCTGGCGCGAGTGACGGGGCTCGAACCCGCGACCTCCGGCGTGACAGGCCGGCGCTCTAACCAACTGAGCTACACCCGCAGCGGCAGCGGGGGGCGTGTAAGCGCCGGGTGGGCAGGCGTCAAGGCGCCGCGGACCCACCGATCGGCCAGCCGAACCGCTTGCTCAACGCCGGCGGGATCATCGCGCTGGTGTGCGCGATCTGGGCCGGGGTGAAGACCTGCGCCCATTCCGCCAGCTCGCCGCGACGGAAATGTGCCGCCATCGTCTTCTCGGGCGGCTGGTGCTGGTACAAGGCGGGATCGAACCCAGCGAAGGCGGCGATGCGGCGGCACAGCGCCGCTTCGTTCTGGCGCAGCGCGGTAAATTCGGTCAGCAGGACCCGCTTGCCACCGCGCGCGTCGGCCGCCGCGACCCAGGCCTCGGTCCAGTCCACGGCGGAGCGGTAATAGTGTTCGATGTGCCAGTCGATACAGGCGCCGAGCGCGGCGTCCAGCACCGACGCGGGCGGGGAGGGGGTGACCTGCCGCAACAGCTCCCCATGTCCTTCGGTCCAGAGCCGGCGCACGTGATGCACCCAACTGAGCAGCGAGGAGCGCGGATCGCGCACATGGACCACCCAGCGGGGAAGCAGCGCGTCCAGGAGCTGTAGATTGACCGCGCTCGCGGGCAGATGCGTCGCGGCGATGAGGCCGCCCCGCGCGACGAACCGACGCAGACGCTTCAGTGCCACCACGTCCGCCGGGAAATAGCCGTTGCAGAGCTGCGTGTTCTCCAGGTTCAGGCCCTTCTGGAACAGGCTATTGAGATAGACCGTCCCGGATTTCGGCAGGCTCACGATCAGCAGGCTGGGCGCGGCATGGGCAAGGGGGGCGGCTGGCGGCAATTCAGGGCCGCTGACGTGGAACAGGCCACGCCAGGCGTGGCCGATCGCCCGTAGGGCGCTGGTTGAGTCTGCTTGCATTGATTCCGCTCGGCCCCGGGCCGATCCCCATTCGTACGAACGTCAGTGCTGCGCCGTGACCGCGAATCGAACGACGGACACGCCACCGAACGGAGCCAGGTTGTGGCTTCGCGAAAAAGCATGGCGCGACACATATGTCGATCATGTGTCACCCAGGTTACCAGATGTATCGTGCCGCCGACGGACCTTGGGCCGGGATCGCGCGGTCAGCGTTGCGTTCGGGCGCAGCGGAACGTGCTGCGTGCGCCCTGGGTGATGCGCCCGATTCCCGGGCAGGGTGGCCCGGAGCATCGTTCGCAGCGCGCGCCCTCGCGCCCGTACACCCGCCAGGATGCCTGGAAATACCCCAGCTCCCCATTCGGCTGCACGTAGTCGCGCAGGCTGGAGCCGCCGGCCGCGATCGCCTCGGTCAGCACGGCGCGGATCGCCGCCACCAGCCGCGCCGCGCGCGCGCCCCGCACCGAGCCGGCCAGGCGCAGCGGGCTGATCTCGGCGCGGAACAGCGCCTCGCAGGCATAGATGTTGCCGATTCCGGCCACCACGCGCTGGTCGAGCAGCGCGAGCTTCACCGGTGTCCGCCGTCCCGCCAGTGCCGTGGCCAGCACAGCGGTGGTGAACGCCGGCTCCAGCGGTTCGGGCCCCAGGCCTACCAGCAGCCGGTGGCGGTCCTCGGCCGCGGTCGGTATCAGGTCCACCATGCCGAAGCGCCGCGGGTCCACCAACCCCAGCCGCGTCCCGTCATCGGTCTCCAGCACCAGATGCTCATGGGCCGGCGGGGCCGTGTTGGCGCCCACCGCACCCAGCACGATCCGCCCCGACATGCCCAGGTGCCACAGCACGCTGTCCCCGCCCGCCAGACGCATCAGGATGTATTTGCCGCGCCGGCGGAACCCCAGCACGGACGCACCGGTCAGCCGCGCCGCCAGTCCCGCGGGCAGCTTCCAGCGCAGATCGCCGCGATGGACCGCCGCGCGCGCCACCACCCGCCCGGTCAGCCGCGCCGCCATTCCGCGCATCACGGTTTCAACTTCGGGGAGTTCGGGCACAGGCCGGTTTCCGCTGCGGTCGCGGCAGGCTATACCGCCCCCGCCATGACCGCCACCCAAGCGCCCGAGACCGATTTCGGCTTCCGCCGCGTCGCCGCGGCCGAGAAGGCCGGGCTGGTGCGTGCGGTGTTCGCCTCGGTCGCGCCGCGCTACGATGTGATGAACGACCTGATGTCGCTCGGCGTACACCGGGTCTGGAAGCGAATCCTGCTGACGGCTTTGGACCCGCGGCCGCACCGGCGTCTGCTGGATCTGGCCGGCGGGACCGGGGATATCGGCCTCGGCTGGCGGCGGCTGGGCGGCGGGAACGTCGTGCTGTCGGACATCAATCCGGCGATGCTGGGCCTCGCCCGCGACCGCGCCACCGATCGCGGGATGCTGGACGGGATCGACTTCCTGGTCGCGGATGCCGAGCGCCTGCCGCTGGCCGATGGTGGGTTCGACCGGGTCTCGATCGCGTTCGGCTTGCGCAACTGCACCGACAAGGCGGCGGTGCTGCGTCAGGCGCGGCGGCTGCTGCGCCCCGGCGGGCGGTTCTTCTGCCTGGAGTTCAGCCGGTTGCAGGTGGCAGCGTTCGCACCCGTCTACGATGCCTGGTCGTTCCGCGTGCTGCCGGTGCTGGGCGCGCGCGTCGCAGGGGATCGCGATTCGTACCAATATTTGGCCGAGAGCATCCGCACCTTCCCCGATCAGGACACCCTGGCCGGGATGATGCGCGATGCGGGATTCGACCGCGTCGGGTTCCGGAACCTGTCGGGCGGGATCGCGGCGATCCATTCCGGGTGGCGCTTGTGAGCGGGCGCGTCAGGCCGGGCCGGGTCGCGCCGGTTCCGGGCGGGGTGGTCCTGGGGAGAACGGCGCCATGACGTTGGCCGGCAAGCGGGTCCTGCTGATCGTCTCCGGCGGCATCGCCGCCTACAAGTCATTGGAACTGATCCGGCTGCTGCGCGGCGCGGGTTGTGGCGTGACTTGCGTGCTCAGCCGCTCGGCTGGGCAGTTCGTCACGCCGCTATCGTTGCAGGCGCTCAGCGAATCGAAGGTCTATACCGACCTGTTCTCGCTGACCGACGAGAGCGAGATGGGCCATATCCAGCTGTCCCGTGCCGCGGACCTGCTGGTGGTGGCCCCGGCCAGCGCCGATCTGCTGGCGCGGATGGCGGCGGGCCTGGCGGACGATCTGGCGGCAACCGTGCTACTCGCCACCGACAAGCCGGTGCTCGTCGCGCCGGCGATGAACGTGCGTATGTGGCAACATCCCGCGACGATCGCTAATCTGGCGACCCTGGCCGGGCGCGGTGTGCACGTGGTCGGGCCGGACGAAGGGCCGATGGCCTGCAACGAATACGGTTATGGCCGGCTGGCCGAGCCGCCCGCTATCCTCGCCGCGATCGCGGCCTTGCTCGCCCCCGTGCCGGGGCCGCTGAGCGGCCGGCGCGCGCTGGTCACCAGCGGGCCGACGCATGAGCCGATCGATCCGGTCCGCTACCTGGCCAATCGCAGCTCCGGCCGCCAAGGCCATGCCATCGCCGCGGCGCTGGCCGCGCTGGGGGCGCGCGTCACCCTGGTCACCGGTCCCGTGACCTTGCCCGATCCCCTCGGCGTCGCCACCGTCCACGTCGAAACCGCACGGCAGATGCTGGACGCCTGCCGCGCCGCCC
>JAKAZJ010000234.1 GCA_021826565.1 Pseudomonadota bacterium
CGTTGCCCGCGCCGCGTCCGTGGTCAGGGCGCCGGCGATCGCGGCCTGTTCCAGTAGCGCCAGCGGCACCGCGCCGGCCAGGCCACGCAGGCGCATTGTAGCCTCGCGCAGCCAGCCGATCTCGGCACGCAGGTCGTCACCCGCCAGCACCCGCCCGTCGGCGTAGGACAGCGCGGCGTTGGCCAGCACCTTGTCCAGCAGGAATGCTTCCAGCGCCGGGTCGTTCTTCAGATAGCGTTCGTCGTTACCCCGTTTCGCGCGATACAACGGCGGCTGGGCGATGAACAGATGCCCGCGCGCGATCAGCTCCGGCATCTGGCGGAAGAAGAACGTCAGCAACAAGGTGCGGATATGCGATCCGTCCACGTCGGCGTCGGTCATGATGACGATGCGGTGGTAGCGCAGCTTGGCGATGTCGAATCCGCCCTGATCCGTCTCCCCCGGTCCGATGCCGGTGCCCAGCGCGGTGATCAGCGTGCCGATCTCGGCGCTGCCCAGCATCCGGTCGAAGCGGGCGCGTTCGACGTTCAGGATTTTGCCCTTCAGCGGCAGGATCGCCTGGAACTTGCGGTCCCGGCCCTGCTTGGCGGAGCCGCCGGCGGACTCGCCCTCGACGATGAAGATCTCGGATTTCGCCGGGTCGCGTTCCTGGCAGTCGGCCAGCTTCCCGGGCAGCGAGGACACATCCAGCACGCCCTTGCGCCGGGTGAGTTCGCGGGCCTTGCGTGCCGCCTCGCGTGCCGCCGCCGCGTCCATCACCTTGCCCACCAGGGATTTGGCTTCCTTGGGATGGGTCTCCAGCCAGTGCCCCAGCGCGTCGGCCACCGCCGCCTGCACCACCGGCTGCACTTCGGAGCTGACCAGTTTGTCCTTGGTCTGGGACGAGAATTTGGGATCCGGCACCTTGACCGACAGCACCGCGGTCATGCCTTCGCGGATATCCTCGGGCGCCAGTTGCAAGCTGTCCTTCTTGCCCATGCCTTCGGCGTATTTGGACACCACGCGGGTCATCGCCGCGCGGAACCCGGCCAGATGCGTGCCGCCGTCGCGCTGGACGATGTTATTGGTGAAGCACAGCATGGTCTCGTGGAAGCTGTCGTTCCACGACAGCGCGAACTCCACCTTCATGCCAAGCTGGTCGGCGTCGGTCTTCAGGCTGACCGGCGGGGCGAAGACCGGGGTTTTCGACCGATCCAGCCATTCCACGAACGCCACCAGCCCGCCATCGTAGCGCAGCGCCACCTCCTGCGCGGTGGCGTGCCGCTCGTCGCGCAGCACGATCGCCAGGCCCGAGTTCAGGAACGCAAGCTCCCGCAAGCGGCGTTCCAGGATCGCGAAGTCGAACTCGGTCTGGGTAAAAGTCCCCGCTGAGGGTTTGAATGTCACCTCGGTCCCGCTGCCGCGATCGACCTGGCCCACGATCTTCAGCGGGGCGACCGCGTCGCCGTTCTCGAACCGGATGAAATGTTCCTGGCCCTGCCGCCAGATGCGGACTTCCATGAACTCGGACAGCGCGTTGACCACCGCGGCGCCGACGCCGTGCAGACCGCCCGACACTTTGTACGAGTTCTGGTTGAACTTCCCGCCCGCGTGCAACCGGGTCAGCACCACTTCGGTCGCGGAGACGCCTTCCTCGGCATGGATATCGGTCGGGATGCCGCGACCGTCGTCGCGCACCGTCACGCTGCCGTCGCCGTTCAGCACCAGCTCCACATGCGACGCGAAACCGGCCTGGGCTTCATCGACCGCGTTGTCGATGATCTCGAAGGCCATGTGGTGCAGGCCGGAGCCGTCATCGGTGTCGCCGATATACATGCCCGGCCGCTTGCGTACGGCATCCAGGCCACGGAGGACGGAGATGGAAGCGGCGTCGTAGGCGTCGGGCGACGCGGCGTCGTTGTCGGACATGCCTTGGGAGGGCTCCGGGATGTGCGGGTACCGGACCCTTATAGCCCGCCCGTCCGTGCCCGGACAGGGGGCGAGCCGCCACCCCACGCGACCGGGCGGCAGCGGCGGGAAAGCTTCAATCGAACAGCGAGCTCACCGAGCTTTCGTCGCTGATCCGCCGCATCGCCTCGGCCAGCAGCGGGGCGATGGTCAACTGGCGCACATTATGGGCCAGCCGCACCGCCTCGGTCGCGCCGATCGAGTCGGTGATGGTCAGCATCTCGATCGGCGAGGACGCCACGCGGGCCACCGCGCCACCGGACAGCACCCCGTGCGAGACGTACACGCTGGCCGAACGCGCGCCCTGGGCGATCAGCGCCGCCGCGGCGTTGCACAAGGTACCGCCGGAATCGACGATGTCATCGATCAGGATGCAATCCCGACCGGCCACGTCGCCGATCACGTTCATCACCTCCGACATGCCGGCCCGTTCCCGCCGCTTATCGATGATCGCCAGGTCGCAGTTCAGCCGGGTGGCCACCGCGCGGGCGCGCAGCACGCCGCCCACGTCGGGGGAGACGATCATCACGTCGCGGCCCTGGTACCGCTCCCGAATATCGCGCAGGAACAGCGGTGCGGCATACAGATTGTCCACCGGGATATCGAAGAACCCCTGGATCTGCCCGGCATGCAGTTCCAGGGTCAAAACGCGATTGGCCCCCGCCTGCGTGATCAGATTCGCCACCAGCTTGGCCGAGATCGGGGTGCGCGATCCGGTTTTCCGGTCCTGCCGCGCGTAGCCGAAATACGGGATCACGGCGGTGATTCGCCGCGCCGAACTGCGCCGCAGCGCATCCAGCGCGATCAGCAATTCCATCAGATTGTCGTTGGCGGGATAGGACGTGGACTGGATCACGAACACGTCCTCGCCACGGACGTTCTCCTGGATTTCGACGAAAATCTCCATATCCGCGAAGCGGCGAACGGACGCCCGCGTGAGCGGCAGGTTGAGCGCGGCGGCAACCGCCTCGGCCAGCAGGCGGTTGCTGTTGCAGGCGACGATTTTCATGGCGGGCGGGGTCCCGGACAGGTCGCGCGGCTTCTAGCAACCGGATTGTGACCTGTCCATGAACGGGCTGGCCGGGCCGGCTCACCCGTGCCAGCCTGGACGCCGGATCAGAAGGGGAAACGCAATGCTGGACATGACGGGCAAGGTGGCGATCGTGACCGGGGCGGGCTCGGTCGGGCCGGGTTGGGGCAATGGCAAGGCAACAGCCACCTTACTGGCGCGCCAGGGAGCCGCAGTGTTCCTGGTCGATATCGCGCTGCCGGCCGCCGAGGAAACCCACGCCATCATCGCCGCCGAGGGCGGCACCTCAGTCCCCTACCGCGCCGACATGCTGGACAGCGCACAAGTGGCGGCGATGGTCGCCGCGTGCCTGGCCCGATTCGGGCGGATCGACGTGCTGGTGAACAATGTCGGCGGCTCGGCCCCGGGCGATGCCGTGTCGATGCCCGAGGAGGTCTGGGACCGCCAGATCGATTTCAACCTCAAGACCGCGTTCCTGGGCTGCAAGCATGTGATCCCGGTGATGGAACGCCAGGGTAAGGGCGCGATCGTGAACCTGTCCTCGGTGGCCGGGCTGCGCAATGACGGGCATGGCGGGCGGACCCATGTGGGCTACAGCGCGTCCAAGGCCGCAGTGATCCAGTTCTCGCGCTCCACCGCCGGGGCGTTCGTGAAACAGGGGATCCGCGTCAATACCGTGGTGCCGGGGCTGATGCACACGCCGCTGGTCGAGTCCCGGCTGGCGAAGACCGTCGCCGGCGGGGACGCGGCGGCGCTGATCGCGTCGCGCAACGCACGCTGCCCGATGGGACGGATGGGCACGGCGTGGGACGTAGCCAACGCCGTGCTGTTCCTGGTCTCCGACGAAGCAGGCTATATCACCGGGACCGAGATCGTGGTGGATGGCGGGCTGATCCTGGCGTCCCCGTAATCGCAGCTGTAAGGAAACATCCAATGGATACCCCCCGCTTTACCGAATTGACTTCTGAAACCATGACGCCGGAGCAACGCCGTGTTGCCGACGCGATCCAGTCCGGCCCGCGCGGCGCGGGCTTGCGCGGGCCGTTCAACGCGCTGCTGCGCGCACCGGATCTGGCCGATCTGGTGCAGCGCGTCGGCGCCTATGTGCGGTTCTCGTCCTCGCTGCCGGCGGCGCTCAACGAACTTGCCATCATCATCGCCGGCCGCCACTGGACCGCGCAATACGAATTCTACGCCCATCGCAAGCTGGCGATTGCCGCCGGCCTGGCGCCCGCGATCGCCGATGCGGTCGCCGCCGATCGCCGGCCCGAGGGCATGAGCGGCGACGAGACCGCCGTCTATGAATTCGCCACGTCGCTGGTCGGTAGCGGCCAGGTGTCGGACGCGCAGTATCAGGCGGTAACGGCGCGCTGGGGCGAACGCGGCGCGATCGATCTGACCGGGGCGATCGGGTACTACTCGCTGGTGTCGATGGTCCTGAACGTCGCCCGGGTCCCGTTGCCGGCCGGGGAAACGCCGCCGCTGCGCCCGCGCGGCTGATGCTGGACGCGGCGCGCGCGCTGCGGCCGGCGCTGGCGGCGCGGGCGCGCGACGCCGAGGCGGCCGGTGACATCCCGGCCGAGACCATCGCCGCGTTCCGCGCAGCCGGGTTGATACGCATTCTGCAACCACCCCGCTTCGGCGGCCGCGGCGGACCGT
>JAKAZJ010000235.1 GCA_021826565.1 Pseudomonadota bacterium
CACGAAACGCATCGCGCGGGTGTTCGCCGAGGTGAAAGGCCATCGTGTGGGCCAGGTGACCGCAGCGGGGCCGGGCGGCATCAGCGTGCTGGGCCAGGGCGGGTTCCTGGAGATCAGCCGGGTGCGTTGGGAGGGCGGCAGGAAGATCGCCGCCGCCGAGGCCGGGATCGCGGTCGGCGCGATGCTGGGCGCGTAGCCGCGGCACCGCGCCGCCGCCGTCGGACTCGGTTCGCCCCCCTTTCCTGCCGGTGCGGCATCGGCCACACAGCCGCCATGCGTATTCCAACCTGGTTGCCCCCGCTGCTCGGGTTCCTGACCGCGGTCGGACCCGCCTCCACCGACATGTATCTGCCCGCGTTTCCGGCCATCGAGGCGGGGTTGCATGCTCCCGCCGGCGCCGCGCAATACACGCTGGCGGCCTGGTTCGCGGGGCTGGCCGTGGGGCAGTTGACCCAGGGCACGCTGGCGGACCGGTTCGGACGTCGCACGCCGCTGATCGTCGGCACCGCGATCTATACGCTGGCCTGCGTCGCGTGTGCGCTGGCGCCGTCCATCCTGGCGCTGTCGGCGGCGCGGATCGTGGCCGCCATCGCCGCATCCGCCGGGATGGTGATCCCGCGCGCGATGGTGCGCGACCTGGCCGACGGGCACGCGGCGGCCACGCTGCTGTCTCGGCTGATGCTGGTGATGGGGGTGGCGCCGATCCTGGCCCCCAGCATCGGCGGCGCGGTGCTGATCTTCGCAAGCTGGCGCTGGATTTTCTGGATCATGGCGGGGTATGGGGCGGTTTGCTGCGCGCTGGTGGTTATGCTGCTGCCCGACACGCTGCCGCCCGGCGCCCGCCTGCGCCTGTCCGCCGGCCAGCAGATCGCGCGCTACCACGCTATCCTGCGCGACCAAGGCTTCCTGCTGCACGCCGGCATGGGGGCGGCGGCGACGTTCGCGTTCTTCGCCTATCTCGCCGGCTCCGCGCCGGTGTTCATCGACGGATTCGGATTGTCGCCCAGCAGATTCGGTCTGATGTTCGGCTTCTGTGCGGCGGGACTGATCGCGGCGGCGCAGCTCAATCCGCGGCTGCTGGCGCGTTTCGGGACCGGGCGGGTGCTGCGCTGGACATCGCGGATCTATGCGGCGGCGGCGGCGGCGTTGCTGGCGGTGGCGTTCGCGCCGCTGCATCGCTTCGCCGCGGTGTTCGCGCCCATGTTCGTGATGGTGGCGCTCCAGGGTATCCTCAATCCGGTGACCACCGCGGGCGCCTTGTCGCGCCACGCCGCCCATGCCGGGAGCGCGTCGGCGCTGATGGGGACCTGGCAGTTCCTGATGGGGGCGATCAGCGGGCTGGCCGTGGGCGTGTTCACCGACGGCACGCCGCGCGGCATGGCCGCGCTGATGGCGCTCGGGGCCGTGGCGCTGCTGCTTGCCGATCATGCCCGCGCGGCGGCATACCCGGCCGCATGACCCCTCTGATCGGTATTCCCGCCTGCGAAAAGCTGGTCGGCAAGACGCTGCGCCACGACACCCCCGCGCGCTACGCCGAGGCCGCCGCCGCAGTCGGTCTGGCGGCGGTGATGATCCCGCCGCTGGGGCCGGATCAGACCGTGCTGCTCGACCGGCTGGACGGGCTGCTGCTGCCGGGTAGCCCAAGCAACGTCCATCCCGCTCTCTACGACGGCGGCGGCAGCGTCACGCCCGAGCTGCACGACCCGGCACGCGACGCCACCGTGTTGCCGCTGATCCGCGCGGCGCTGGATCGCGGACTGCCGGTGCTGGCGATCTGCCGGGGGATCCAGGAACTGAACGTCGCCCTTGGCGGGACCCTGCATCAGGCGGTCCATGCGCTGCCGGGCCGGACCGATCATCGCGGCGGATCGGGCGGACCGGAGACACGCTATCGGCCGAAGCATCCGGTGGCGCTGACCGGCTTCCTGGCCACGCTGTTCGGGGCTGAGACGATCACCGTGAACTCGGTCCATGGGCAGGCGATCGACCGGCCCGCGCCGCGCCTGGCGGTGGAGGCGGTAGCGCCGGATGGCACCATCGAGGGCGTGCGCGTGACCGGTGCACGCGGTTTCGCAATCGGCGTCCAATGGCACCCGGAATTTCGGGTGACCGAAAATCCGGACAGTCTTGCGTTGTTCCGCGCGTTCGGCGATGCCTGCCGCCAGATCGTCATCGCCCGGGAGGCAAACGCATGGACTTACATCTCGCCGGCAAGCACGCCCTGATCACCGGAGGGTCGAAGGGGATCGGCCACGCCAGCGCCCTGGTGCTGGCCGAGGAGGGCTGCCACGTCACTTTGGTCGCGCGCGATGCGGCCACTTTGGACACGGCCGCTGCCGCGATCCGCGCCCGGTATCAGGTGCATGTGCGCATCATCGCCGCAGACCTGTCCACCGACGCCGCGGTGCGCGCGGTGGCCGACCAGGCGGGGGAATGCGACATCCTGGTGAACAATGCCGGCGCGATTCCGCCCGGGGAGATCACCGCCGTGTCGGACGAGACCTGGCGGCGGGCGTGGGATCTGAAAGTGTTCGGGTTCATCAGCCTGTGCCGCGCGATGTATCCGCGGATGGCGGCGCGGAAAGGGGGCGTGATCGTGAACGTGGTGGGCGCGGCCGGGGAGCAGTTCCCGTCCAACTACATCGCCGGCGCCACGGGGAACGCGGCACTGATGGCGCTGACCCGCGCGCTGGGCAAGCAGGCGCCGCGGGATGGGCTGCGCGTGGTGGGGATCAACCCCGGACCGGTCGCGACCGAGCGGCTGGTGATGTTGCAGAAGGCGCGGGCGAAGGAGCAGTTCGGCGATGCCGAGCGCTGGGCCGAGCTGTTCGCGCCGATGCCGTTCGGGCGGGCGGCGACGCCGGAGGAAATCGGCAACGCGGTGGCGTTCCTGGCCTCGGACCGGTCGGGGTATACGTCGGGGTCGATCCTCACGATCAACGCGGGGGGCTGAGGCGGCGCCCTCACCCCAACCGTCTCCCGCGACGCGGGGCCTTTGCGGAACGGCGGGATGCGTGAATCGGTTTTGATGTAGCTGGACGTCGTTTCCTGGGATGTCGGTTCGCAGGGTGGGGCGGCTGAGCTTGGCGGATCGGCTGGCGGAGTCCGCACGTGGCTGCGCAAGGGCATGCTGATTGACGCCCGCCTGGTGGCGGCGCAGGGGCGGGCCAGCGCCAGCCGGCGGCTGGGTCCGTCGCCGCAACGGATGTTCCTGCGCCCCGGGAAGCGGCGCCGCGCCTGCTGGTGGCGAACCCGTTGGACCCCGAGGCGAGCTGGGCAAAGAAGGGCGGGCGACGGTATTTCGGCGACAAGGCGCATGTCGGGATGGACCTTGGCGCGACCATCATCCGCGTCGCACATCTCACCACAGCGGCAGTGGCCGATACGACCGCGGCGGTCGCGCTGATCCTGGGCGACGCGGCGGCGGTTTATGCCGACAAAGCCTGTGACATGAAGGCGCGACGGGCGGTGCTGACGCCATGGGTCTGTCCGGATCGCGGGAAATGGCCAGCAAAGCTCAGGAAATCCGGCCCAAACCCTTGGGGCGGCGGCAGCAAGCCACGTTTTTCCCCCACTCCACCGGGTTCCCCAAGGGCTCGCACGCGGGAGAGGTCGGGGCGCGCGCCCCGCCCCGTCGCACCGCCAACGCCGGCCCCTTGGCGCAGCGGAGCGGAGCGGCTAAGCACCGCAGCCACTCCTTCATCGCTACAGGCTGATCATGCGATTCCGCCGGCCCCGCGTTTCCCCCATTCTGGCCCTGGCCCTGATCCTGACGGGGTGCGGAGCGCCGGCCGTCGCGCCCAATCCCACCGCGCCCAACTACCGCGGCGGCGTCGCGTTCACGCCCGGCCAGGGCACCGGCCATGCCTCCGGCGGCAACGTGCTGAGCGACCTGTTCGGCGGCAAGAAGAAAAACAACACCGGCGGCGGCGGCGCCACCGTGCCGGTCAACGCCTATCTGTGGCGCGGCGCGCTGGACACGCTGTCCTTCATGCCACTGGCCTCGGCGGACCCGTTCGGCGGCATCATCATCACCGACTGGTACACCGCGCCCGATGCACCGGACGAACGGTTCAAGGCCACCGCGTATATCCTCAGCCGCGCGCTGCGTGCCGACGGGGTCAAGCTGTCGCTGTTCCGCCAAGTGCGCCAGAACGGGGAATGGATCGCCGCGCCGGTCGATCCGGCGACGGTCGGCGATATCGAGAACCGCATCCTGGCCCGTGCCCGGCAATTGCGGGTCGAGGCGAAGGCGGGGTAGCGAGCCCTCATCCCGGCCCTCCCCCAAGGGGAGAGGCAAACGTCAGTGCAGCCGCGGCGCCTTCAGGAAGCGGGCGCGGTCGGCGGAGCGAACCGCCAGGTCCAGCTTCTCGCGCTCGCGCTGCAAGGTCAGGCGCACTTCGGCCCCGGCGCTGCCGGACGCCCAGACGCGCCGCCATAGCCCGGCCAGATCGCCCGGTTCCTCCCCATTGACCGCCAGGATCCGGTCGCCGGCATGCACGCCGGCCTTCTCCGCCGGGCCGTCATCGGCCAGCCCGCCCACCAGCACCGCCTCATCGGTCTCGGTCGCATACATCCCCATCCATGGCCGCGCCGGGCGGTTGACCCGCCCATAGGCCAGCAGATCGTCCAGGA
>JAKAZJ010000236.1 GCA_021826565.1 Pseudomonadota bacterium
GGCGGCAGTTGGAACGGCGCGCGGCCATCCATGTGGAACCACTCGCGCCCGGCATCACGGTCGGGGCCTTTGGCGATCGCCACCAGCGGGATCGCGGTCAGGTCCAGTGCCGCCATCGTCTCACGCGCGGCCGAGAGTTGGCCCACCCCGCCGTCGATCAACACCAGATCGGGCAGGTCCGGCGCGCCGCCCGCGGTCGCCTCCCGCTTCGCCCGGCCGAAGCGGCGTTCCAGCACTTCGCGCATCATGGCGAAATCGTCGCCCGGCGCGATCGGGCCGCGGATGGCGAATTTGCGGTACGCGGCGCGGCGGAAGCCTTCGGCGCCGGCGACGATCATGGCGCCATAGGCGTTGCTGCCCATGATGTGGCTGTTGTCATACACCTCGATGCGCGCCGGCGGGGCGGGCAGGGCGAACAGGGCGGCGGTGGCGTCCAGCAGCTTCGCCTGGCCCGCGGCCTCGGCCAGGCGGCGTTCCAGCGCCTCGCGCGCGTTGGTTTCGGCGTGGTCCAGAACGGCACGCTTCTCGCCGCGCTGCGGCACCGCGATTTCCACCTTGCGCCCGGCTTTCAGGGACAAAGCCTCGGCGATCAGCGCTTGCTCGGGCAGGGCGTGGTTGGCCAGCAGCAGCGGCGGCGGGGGTTTGTCGTCGTAGAATTGCGCGATGAAGGCCGCCAGCACCTCGGCCGCCTCCGCGCCGCGGCCGTGGGTGGGGAAATGCGCGCGGTTGCCGTTGTTGCGCCCGCCGCGGATGAAGAACACCTGCACGCAGCTTTGCCCCGCCGCCTGCCACACGGCGATCACGTCGGCATCGCCCAGGCTGGCCGGGTTGATCACGTCGGTGCTCTGCACATGGGTCAGGCCGCGGATGCGGTCGCGGATTGCCGCCGCCCGCTCGAACTCCAGCGCCCCGGCGGCGGATTCCATCTCGGTTGCCAGTTCCTGCTGCACGGCGCCGGATTTGCCTTCCAGGAAGGCGCGCGCCTGGCCCACCAGGGCGGCATAGTCGGTGGCGGAGATGCGGCCGACGCAAGGGGCGGAGCAGCGGCGGATCTGGAACAACAGACACGGGCGGGTGCGCGCGGCGAACACGGTGTCGGCGCAGGAGCGTAACAGAAACACGCGCTGCATCGCCGTCACGGTCTGGTTGACCGCCCAGGCAGAGGCGAACGGCCCCCAGTAGCTGCCCTTCCGGGTGCGCGCGCCGCGATGCTTGGCGATCTGCGGATACGGGTGGTCCTCGGCCAACATCAGCCAGGGGTAGGATTTGTCGTCGCGCAGAACGATGTTGAAGCGCGGCTTGAGGCGCTTGATGAGGTTCGCTTCCAGCAGCAGCGCCTCGGCCTCGGTCGGTGTGGTGACGATCTCCATGGACCGGGTTTCGGAGACCATGCGGCGCAGCCGCTCAGGCAGGCGGGCGGGCTGGGTGTAGGTGGCGACGCGCTTGGAAAGCGCGCGGGCTTTGCCGACATAAAGCGCCTCGCCCTTGGCATCGAGCATCCGATAGACGCCCGGACTGGCGGGCAGGGTGGCGAGGGTCGCGGCGATGACCGCGGCGCCGGAGAGATCGCTCATCGGCGGGTCAGTCGGGGGGCGTGTTGTCCACCGCGTCTGTGGATAAGTCTGTGGAGGTTTCTTGGCCGACAGGAGGGAACGCGGCGGGATTCCGCGGTTCCGCCCGGTTTGCTCAATTTCGTGGCATCATTACAACCCATTGATTTCACGTCTTTTCCATGAATTGCGTCCGGGTTCTGACAGCATCGGCCAGTATGTCACTGTTGTGACGGCGGCGCGGTGTCAGGGAGTGGACAAATCGGACGGGCGGCGCTCGATTTCCACCCCCGCCGATGCCGCATCCGCGAACACGGTCAGTTTTTCGACCCGCACCCGGGCGAGCAGCACGCGCGGATCGGCGAGGCAGGTCTCGGCGATGCGTTCGGCCAGGGTTTCCACCAGGCGGACATGCCCGGCCGCCACCAGGGCGCGCACGCGCGCGGCAATCGCCTCGTAATCCACCACCCTGGCGAGTTCGTCGCGCCCGACCGGGGCGCGGGAGCGGGCGCGGGCGCCGTCATCTTCCACCCCGAGATCGAGGTTGATGCGAATCGGCTGCGGCGCGGCCAGTTCGTGCGGGTGGATGCCGATGCGCGCAGGTAGCACCAGGTCGCGGACGAAGACGTGGCGCAGGGCGCGCGCGGCGGAGGCGATGCGGGTTTCCATCGGCCTATTCCTCCAGCGGCGGGTCGGAGCGACCCGACGCAAATTGCAGATGCTGCCCGCCATCCAGCGCGATCATCTGCCCGGTCATCGCCGGCAGCGACAGGATCGCGAGCGCGGCGCGGGCGACCTCGTCCGGGCTGGTACCGCGGGCGAGCGGGGTCATCGCGCATTGCGCGGCGAACTGCGCCTCGGTCTGGCGTGCGCTGGGCAGTGCGGGTCCGGGACCGATCGCGTTCACGCGGATGCGTGGGGCGAGCGCGAGGGCGAGCGCCTGCGTCAGCGCCCAGAGTGCCGCCTTGGAGACGGTGTAGGACACGAAATGCGGCGTCAGCGACCAGACCCGCTGGTCCAGCAGGTTGATGACGGCCCCCTCGGCGCCGGGTGGCAGCGCGCGGGCCAGGGCCTGGATCAGCACAAAGGGCGCGCGCAGATTCGGTTCCAGATGCGCGTCCCACGAGGCGCGGGTGACGCTGTCCCACTCGTCGCGCTCGAAGGTGCTGGCGTTGTTGATGAGGATGCCGATCGGGCCGAGCGCTTCGGTGGCGATGGGGATCAGGCGGGCGGTTTCGGCTTCGGCGTTGAGATCGGCCGGGATCAGGACGGCGCGGCGGCCGGCGGCGCGGATCGCGCCGATCGTGGCGTCGGCGTCGGCGGATGGCTGGCGCACATGGAGCGCGATGTCGCAGCCGCTGGCGGCGAGTGCCAGCGCGATGGCGCGGCCGAGACGGCGGGCGCCACCGGTGACCAGGGCGGCGCGGGGGAGGGAGGCGGGGAGCATGGGTGGAGTTTAGCGCACGGGGGCGGGCGGTGCGACCGGGTGTACCCGCCCCTTGTATCTCCCCGATGACGGGTCCGCCCGTCAGGCGACCACCAACCGGATCGGGGCGGGCGCGTCGGTGACCACGGTCAGGCCGGTCCCGACGGCATCGCCATCGGCTTGGGCGGGCAGTGGCGTATTGCCCAGCAGCGTGACCCGGCTGGCACGCAGCCGGCGCAGCCCGGGCGCCTCGGCCAGGCGGCCGGCGGCCAGGGAGGCGGCGTAGCGCAACGCGGCGGCGGGCCCGGGCCGGTCGAACAGGACCACGGAAAACCCGGCGCGATCCGGTGCCGCCTCGGGGACCAGGACGAACGGGCCCGCATAGAGCCGCCCCTTTGAAACGATCGCGCTGACGGCTTCGGTCTCGCAATCGTCGATGGCCAGACGCAACGGTGGGAACGGGTAATCGAGCAGCGTCCGCATCGTCTGCGCGACATAGGCGCCGCGGCCGAGTGCGCGCTTGAGCCGCGTGCCGACCCGCGCCACCACCGCGGCATCGAAGCCGAACCCCAGCATCTGCACGAACAACCGCACGGTGCCGTCACGGTGCTGCGCAAGGCCAGGCCAGAGCGGGCGGGTGCGGCCGAACGCCAGCGCCGCGGCGACCGCGCGCGGGGTTTGCGGCAGTTTGTGTTCCAAGGCGAGAACGTTCGCGGTGCCGAGCGGGATCACGCCCAGCGCCGATTCGGTGCCCAGCAGGCCGGCCGCGACCTCGGCGATGGTACCGTCGCCGCCGGCGGCCACCACCACGCGAGTCCCGCCGGCCGCGGCCGCCGCCGCCAATGCGCGCGCGTCACCGGGGGCCCTGGTGTACGCGACCTCGCAACGGATGCCGTTGGCGGTGAGAATGTCGAGAACGCGCCACAGCCGCGAGACGCGGCGGTTGCCGGCGGTGGGGTTGAACACGATGACCATGGGCGCGCGAATCCTTCGGCTAGCCTGCCTGGGTACTGTGGTCGCGTGGCATACCGATGACCGATCGATGATGATTGCGGGAAAACGATCCTTGCGTTGCCGTCACGCAATCTTAACTCGCCCGGCGCGGCGCGATCCGGGATTCTGCGCCGGCAATGACCCATCCCGGCAGCCCAGCCTTTCGTAGCGTGTTCATTTCCGACACGCATCTTGGTACGCGCGGGTGCCGCGCCGATTTCCTGGCCGATTTCCTGCGTCAGGCGTCGTGCCGGAACCTGTATCTGGTCGGCGACATCATCGATGGCTGGCGATTGCGGCGGTCGTGGTACTGGGACGCGCATCATGACGACGTGCTGCGGCTGATCCTGGCGCATGCGCGGGCCGGCACCGAGGTGGTCTATATCCCCGGCAATCATGACGAGATGTTCCGCGCCTGGCTGGAACCCGGGCGCGGTCTGGAAATGGCCGGGGTGCGGCTGACCAGCGAGGCGGTGCACACCACCGCCGCCGGGTTGCGGCTGCTGGTGATCCATGGCGACGCGTTCGATAGCGTCGTGCGCTACGCGCGCGGCCTCGCGCTGCTGGGGGACGGCGCCTACGCCGCCGCGCTGGTGGTCAACCGCTGGTTCAACGCGGGACGGCGCCGACTCGGCTA
>JAKAZJ010000237.1 GCA_021826565.1 Pseudomonadota bacterium
GGCCTGCGCGGCATAGCTCTGCCGCGCATCCGCCGCGCGGCCGATCAGTTCGGCAAACGCCAGCGACCGCGCGGCCAGCAGCCCGTCCAGCTCGGACAGGATGCGCGCGAGCGCGCCGAACCCCTCGGCCATCACCACCGACAGCACTTCCACGGCGGACGCCCCGGCCAGCGCCATGCGCGCGAGCCCTTCCCCGTCCCGCACCCCGTTGGTGCCGATCAGCGGGAAATCCGCCCCCGCCGCGCGGCGGCTATCGGCGAGAAACCGGCAGACGATCGGCAGCGCCCAGGGCCCGCCATAGGCGCCGGCCGTGCCGAGCAACGGCGCCATCGTGTCCAGATCGGGCATCAGCGCCATGAACCGGCCCATCATCCCCACCGCATCCGCCCCCGCCGCCCGCGCCGCCGCCGTCAGTGCCGGCAGGTTCGACGACAATCCGGTGAGTTTCACCCAGAGCTGCATCCCCGGCGTGACCGCCCGCACCGCGCGGACCAGCGCGCCGAGGGCGGCGGGATCGGTCTCCTGCGCGATCGCCCCGGCGGCGGCTTCCCCGGCATGGGGCGCGCCGACATTCAGCTCGAACACGCGCAGCCCGGCGCCCTGGGCGAGGCCGGCGATCCGCGCCGCGCCGTCATGGCTCGCCAGCACCAGGCTGGCGGCGACGAAGCGCCCGCTGGCCGCCGCCTCCCGGTCGATGTCGGCCAGGGTCGCGAACCATTCGGCCGGATCGTAGGGTGCCAGGCCCGAGCGGCAGAGCAGATTATCCCCCAGGAATACGTAATCGGCGCGATCGAGCTGCGCCGCGCCCTCGGGCCGTTCGTTCACCGATTTGGCGATCACGCCGGCAGCACCGGCCGCCAGCGCGGCGCGGATGCCGGAGGCCGTCATCACCGGCTCGCCGCTGCCGCAGATCAGCGGGTTGGGGAGCGCGAGGGCGCCGATGCGGGTGGCGAGGCGGGTGGTCATGGCGCGCGAGCGGCCGGGGCGGCGGCCGGCGCGATATCGGTCTGGTCGAAATCCTCGCCCTTGAACAGCAGCGCGACGCCATGCGCGCGTGCCGCCGCATAGGCGAAGCAGTCGCCGAGGTTGAGTTGCGCCGGATGCCCGCGCCCCCTGCCGTAACGGTCGAACGCGGTCAGCGCCAGCTCCGCCTCCCGGAGGCCGAGCGGGACCGGACGCACCTCCGCCGCCGCCAGGAAATCCCGCACGTCCTGACATGCTTCCTCGACGCTCGCGTGGCGCTTGCGGCGCAGACCCAGGGCGGCTTCGAAGATCGCGACGGCCGAGGTGATCGGCGCTTCCGCCCCCTCCAGCGCCGCGGCCAGCGCGTCCGCGTCCGGCTCCTCGGTCAGGATCGCGACGATGGCGGAGGCATCGACGAACATCACATCTCCCCGCTGAGTTCGTCGTAGAATGCCTTGTCGGCCGCAAGCCCGGTGGCGGGTCGGGCGCGGATGCGATCCTGGATCGGGCGCAGGCGGTCGCGCAGCGGGATCGCCCGGTCGAGGCGCTCCAGCTCGTGGGCCAGCGCGCGCCGGACGGCTTCCGTCTTGTTGCTGCGCAGCCGGGCGGCGACCGCCTCGGCGAGGCGGTTGACCTCGTCGCTGCGGATGTTGAGGGGCATGGCGGCGCTCCCGTAAATACGTCTATACAATAATGACTACGCGCCTTCGCGGCAAGGGACGTATTCGGTCCCACGCGGATCGGGACGGCGCCCCGACCGAAATCGCCGCCATGCTTTACCTCCCGCCCCCATCCGCCGCATGATGACCGACAATACGCGCGCCAGCGCGTGACCTAGGGAGAAACATCCGATGGCCGACGGCGGCAGCCCCGACACCCGTACCGCGCGCATCTCGGAAGAGGAGGCGCTGGAGCTTCACGCTTCCGGCCGCCCCGGCAAGCTGGAAACCCGGATCAGCAAACCCATCGTCACCGCGCGCGACCTGTCGCTGGCGTATTCCCCCGGCGTCGCGGTTCCCTGCCTGCATATCGCGCGCGATCCGTCGCTCGCCTACGACTACACCACCAAGGGCAACATGGTCGCCGTCATTTCGAACGGCACCGCCGTGCTCGGCCTCGGCAATCTGGGCGCGCTGGCCTCCAAGCCGGTCATGGAGGGCAAGGTCGCGCTGTTCAAGCGCTTCGCCGACGTGGACGGCATCGACCTCGAGATCGGCACCGAGGACGTCGATGAATTCGTCGGCGCGGTCCGCTATCTCGGTCCCGGCTTCGGCGGCATCAACCTGGAAGACATCAAGGCGCCCGAGTGCTTCGTGATCGAGCAGCGGCTGCGCGAGCTGATGGACATCCCGGTCTTCCACGACGACCAGCACGGCACCGCCATCGTCGCCGCCGCCGGCCTGATCAACGCCTGCCACCTCACGGGGCGGAATCTGCGCGAAACCCGGCTGGTGGTGAACGGCGCCGGCGCCGCCGCGATCGCGTGCGTGGAATTGCTGAAGGCGATGGGCCTGCGCCCCGAGCACGTCATCCTGTGCGACACCCGCGGCGTGGTCTATCAGGGTCGCACCGCCGGGATGAACCAGTGGAAATCCGCCCATGCCGCCAACACCCGCGCGCGCACCCTGGCCGAGGCGATGGTCGGCGCCGACGCGGTGTTCGGCCTTTCGGCCAAGGGCGCGCTGAACCAGGACATGGTCCGTTCCATGGCCGACCAGCCGATCATCTTCGCGATGGCCAATCCCGACCCCGAGATCACGCCCGAGGACGCGCGCGCCGTCAGCCCGAAGGCGATCATCGCCACCGGCCGGTCCGATTATCCGAACCAGGTGAACAACGTCCTGGGGTTCCCCTACATCTTCCGCGGCGCGCTCGATGTCCGCGCGCGCACCATCAACGACGCGATGAAGATCGCCGCGGCCGAGGCGCTGGCGCGGCTCGCGCGCGAAGACGTGCCGGACGAGGTGCACAATGCCTCGGCCGGCGCGCGGCTGAGCTTCGGGCCGGAATACATCATTCCGAATGCGTTCGATCCGCGGCTCATCTCCTGGGTCGCGCCCGCGGTCGCCAAGGCGGCGATGGACAGCGGCGTCGCCGCCCGCCCGATCGCCGATCTGCGCCGCTACGCGCGCGAACTGTCCGGCCGGCTCGATCCCACCGCCGGCGCGCTCGATCGGATGCAGGAGAGCGTGCGCGCCAATCCCAAGCGCGTGGTGTTCGCCGAGGGCGAGGAGGAAAAGATCGTCCGCGCCGCCGTCGCCTACCGCAACGCCGGCTACGGCACGCCGGTGCTGATCGGGCGGGAGGAGCGGGTGCGCGCGACCATGGCGGGCCTCGGCCTCGGCATGATCGAGGGAATCGAGATCCACAACGCGCGCCTGTCCGGCAGCAACCCGAAATACATGGAATTCCTCTACGCCCGCCTGCAACGCCGTGGTTTCCTGCCGCGCGACTGCCAGCGCATGGTGAACCAGGACCGCAACGTCTTCGCCGCCTGCATGGTCGCGACCGGGGACGCCGACGCGGTGGTGACCGGCCTCACCCGCTCCACCCAGGTCTGCCTGGACGATATCGGCCACGCGATCGATCCGCGCCCCGGGGAGGTCGCGTTCGGCCTGTCGCTGATGGTCGGCACGCGCGGGCGCACCCTGTTCATTGCCGATACGATGATCCATTTCCGGCCCTCGGCGGAACAGCTCGCCGATATCGCGATCGGCGCCGCCCGCACCGCGCGCCAGATGGGCCACGAGCCGCGGGTCGCGCTGCTCTCGCACACGACGTTCGGCGCCTCGATGCACGCGGCGGCGTCGGTGATGCGCGAGGCGGTGGAGCTGCTGGACCAGCGCCGCGTCGATTTCGAATATGACGGCGAAATGAGCCCGGATGTGGCGCTGGATCCGGAATTGCGCGCGCTCTATCCGTTCTGCCGCCTGACCGGGCCGGCGAACGTGCTGGTGATGCCGGGGCTGCACTCGGCCCACATCACCGCGCGGCTGTCGGCGAAGCTGGAGGGCGGTTCGGTGATCGGCCCGGTGCTGATCGGGCTGGAACGCCCGGTGCAGATCCTGCCGATGGACGCGTCCGTGAGCCAGGTGGTGGACATGGCCTGCATGGCGGCGGCGCAGGCGGCGGCGCGGTAGGGGCCTCACCCGCCGGGCATCGCATCGGCGGCCGATGCGCCGGCGGGGATGAAAATCCCTCCTCGCCGGCACCCGGGGCGGTTTCTTCCGGCCCCTTAACGCTTCCTTAGAACTTCCGTGGTCTTATAGGCCCCGTGACCAACGCCCCACCCCATCCCATCACCGCGCGCTTCACCGCGATCATCGCGGACCTGCGCCTGGCGATCGGCATGGCCTGCCGCCCGCCGCTCGCCGCGCCGCTTGTCTACCTGCCGCGCCGTCCGCTGCCCGACCCTCTCGCGGCGCGCCTGGGCCGGCGGCTGAGCGGGATGATCCGGGATTTCGCCGCCCTGGTCGCGCACGTGATCGCGTTCGGCACCGACGCCCCGTCCCGCCCGCCGCGCCGCAAGCCCGCGCCCCGTCCCGCCGCGCCGGCGCCGGCCCCGCCCCCGGACCCGTTCGAGGACCCGTCCCTGGACCGGGCCTATTGGATCGCCGTCGGGGCCGC
>JAKAZJ010000238.1 GCA_021826565.1 Pseudomonadota bacterium
CCCGGCGCGATCTTCGGTCCATAGAATGGGTAGCCCCAGGCGAAGGTGCTGTTGAACGGATCCTGCACGGTCGGATTGTTGTTGATGGTCAGGCCCAACTCCAGGTCGTTGCCGAACGCCTGGACGGTGGTGACATAGGGGCGCAGGTCGGTGTTATCGACCACGAGCCCGTTGCCGCCCTGACGGTTGTCGTAGTTCGAATACGTCATCTGGATGAAGCCGCCGGTATGGTCGCTCACCCGGCCGGCGACGAAGATGCTCGCCTGGTCGAACACGAAATTGTTATTGGTATCGTAGCCATGCGGCTGGGAGCCCGCGGGGAGGGACGTCGCGGTGTTGGTGAAGGACCCTTCAAGCATCGCCGATAGCGGGATATGCGCCACGAGCCCGCTGCCGCCCGCCTGCGTATAGCCACCCAGCTTGAAGGCGCGCCCGAACGGCGTGAGCTGCGGGCCGAATCCGCCGATATGACACGCCGTACAGGCCTGACCGGTCTGTGCTGCGAAAGCCGGCACGGCATCGGCCGGTTTGTGCTGACTGAGCACCATGGCGGCAGCGACGACGATCCCGCCGAGGCCGACAACCAAGGTGCCGGTGGTGCGGGTAGCAACGGATTGCATGACCATCTCCCGGAAGTGACGCGGCCGCAATCTCTTCGCAGATGCGAGAGGCGTCGTTGATCCAGATCAACCGGTTCCCGGATTCACCGCCCGCCCTATTTCAACGTGGCCAGGAACGCGATCAGATTTGCGCGCTTGGTGGCATTGGCCAGGCCGCCATAGGGCATCTTGGTGCCCGGCACCACGCTTTGCGGATGCGCTATGTATTTATCGAGGATTTCGGGCGTCCAGGTCAGATTCGCATTCTTGTTCGCCACGGAATAATCATATCCCGGTTCCGATCCGGTGTGCCGCCCGACCACGCCGAACAGCGATGGCCCGATCTTGTTCACGCCCGGCTTATCCGCATGGCAGATGGCACATTGCTGCTGGAACACCTGCTTGCCCGCGGCCGCGTCGGCCGCCCATGCCGGGGCACTCAACCCCGCCAGACCGGCCGATACGGCCGCAACCACCGCGGCGTAGCCCATGGAACGACGGAAACAGGACATGCCCGGTCCTCCTTTATGTCAGACGCACCTTACACCTTTGCATCGCGCGCCGGAAGTGCTCCGTTGCGCGGCGCGCCCGGTTGGCGCTATGATTGCAGATGTTGGGGATACCCCAGCGGCCAAGGAGGACATTCACATGACCGGCACCGCCTCACGCAGCCTCCGTCTGTCGCGCCGTCATGCTCTCGCCGGCGGGCTGGGTCTGGCCGCACTGCCGCTGCCGTTCATCCGCGCCCATGCCGCCGCCCCCATCCGGATCGGCTTCGGCGTCCCCCTCAGCAGCCCCTATGCGCAGGAAGCGCTGGAAATGGCGCGCGGCGCGCAGGTTGCGACCTCCATGTTCAATGACGCCGGTGGTCTGCACGGGCGCAAGGCCGAGTTGGTGGTGCGTGATTTCCGGCTGAACCCCAAGGTCGCCACCGCCGGCACACTGGAACTGCTGAAGGACGGCGTGGATTTCATGTCCGGCGGATTGTCGCCCGGGGTCATGCTGGCGATCAACCAGGTGAGCAAGGCGCACGGCATCATCTACAACGCGCTCAGCCAGTCGGACCTGATCGTGGCCCCGCCCGCGTTCGGCCCGACAACGTTCCACGAAGGCCCGACGCCGCATATGTCCAGTCAGGTTCTGGGCAACTACATCTATCCGCAATACGGTCACCGGGTGGCGTTCCTGGCGGTGAATTATTCCGTCGGGCAGGAATTGGTGCGCGGGCTCAAGACAGCGGGCGCGAAATACGGCATCAAGCCGGTGGCGGAAGTGTACCACCCGCTCGGCACCACCGATTTCACCCCGTTCCTGCAAAAGATCGCCGCCGCCAAGCCCACCCTGGTGTTCTTCTGCAACTACGGGCCGGATCAGCAATTCTCAGTCCAGCAGGCCAGTTGGGCCGGGTTCAAGAAAACCGCCAAGCTCGCCGTGCCGGTGATTTCCATGACCGCGCGCCTGGCCGCCGGGTCGGATGCCTACGAAGGCGTGATCGGCGCCACGTCCTACTACTGGAAGCTGGAGGACCATGTCCCCAGCGCCGCGCGGTTCAACCGTGTGTTCCGGGAACAGAATGAAGGCCGGGTGCCGACCGGCTATGCCGGTCTTGGCTTTGCCGGGCCGATGGCGATGCTGACCGCTTCGGTCAAGGCCGGCAGCATCGCGACCAAGCAGGTGATCGCGGCGATGGAAGACATGTCTTTCGATATCTACAAGGGACCGGAACAGTACCGCTCCTGCGATCACCAGGCGGCGCAGCCGATCTTCGTGGTCGAAAGCCGGTTCACCGTGGACGCTTCGGATCGCGACGTGTTCACGATCGTCAAGACCGCCAAGGCCGATGACGCGATGCTGGCGACCTGCGCCGCCGAAGGGCATCACTGACCCATCTCAGCGAACGCGCCGCCTCCCCCCCGGTGGGGAGAGGCGGCACGGGGCGTCAGTACCGATACAGATCGTGCTTGAACGGGCCGCTGGCGCCGACCCCCAGATATTCAGCCTGCGCCGGGCTCAGCCGGGTCAGCGTGGCCCCCACCTTCGCCAGGTGCAACGCCGCGACCTTCTCGTCCAGCGCCTTCGGCAACGTATAGACCTGCCGCTGATAATGGCCGGAAGCCGCGGTGAACAATTCGATCTGCGCCAGCACCTGATTGCAGAAACTGGCGCTCATCACGAAGCTGGGATGGCCGGTGGCGTTGCCCAGGTTCACCAGGCGGCCCTCGGACAACACGATCAGGCGCTTGCCGTCGGGGAAGATGACCTCGTCCACCTGCGGCTTCACGTTCTCCCATTTGTAGTTGCGCAGCGCACCGATCTGGATTTCCGAATCGAAATGGCCGATATTGCACACGATCGCCCGGTGCTTCATCGCCCGCATGTGATCCAGCGTGATGACGTCCACATTGCCCGTTGCCGTGACGAAGATGTCGCCCTGCGGCGCGGCCTGCTCCATCGTCACCACCTGGTAGCCTTCCATCGCCGCCTGCAACGCGCAGATCGGATCGACCTCGGTCACCATCACCCGGCAACCGGCATTGCGCAGCGACGCCGCCGAGCCTTTGCCGACATCGCCGAAGCCGTTCACCACCGCGATCTTGCCGGCCATCATCACGTCGGTGCCGCGGCGGATCCCGTCCACCAGGGATTCGCGGCAGCCGTACAGATTGTCGAATTTCGACTTCGTCACGCTGTCATTGACGTTGATCGCCGGGGTCAGCAGCTTGCCGTCGCGCGCCATGTCGCGCAGACGGTGCACGCCGGTGGTGGTTTCTTCCGCCACGACGCGGACGGCCGCCAGCATCTCAGGATATTTCTGGTGCATCAGCAGCGTCAGATCGCCGCCGTCGTCCAGGATCATGTTCGGCGTCCAGCCGTCAGGTCCGCGCACCGTCTGTTCGATGCACCACCAGAACTCCTCCTCGGTCTCGCCCTTCCAGGCGAATACCGGCACGCCGGCGGCGGCGATCGCGGCGGCGGCGTGGTCCTGGGTGGAGAAGATGTTGCACGACGACCACCGAACGGTCGCGCCGAGCGCTTGCAGCGTCTCGATCAGCACCGCGGTCTGCACGGTCATGTGCAGGCATCCCACGATGCGGGCGCCGGCGAGCGGTTTGTTCGGGCCGTATTCGGCGCGGATTGCCATCAGGCCGGGCATTTCGTCCTCGGCCATGGCGATTTCCTTGCTGCCCCATGCGGCCTCGGAGATGTCTTTCACCTTGTAGTCTTGCATCGTCGGCTCCTGCTGCGTGCAGGGCGGGGGTGTATAAGGATATCTTTATGTCTGCAATAGCCAGGCATGGCGCGGGTCGGTAAGGAAGCGGGATGGACACCGCCGATCCTGATCACGCGCTGCGGCGCGCGCTGCGCCGCCACAAGGCGGCCGCGACCGGACTGCTGGCACTGATGGCTGCCGGCGCACTGGCCAGCATGGCAATCCCGACCGGACTGGGCGATGGCTGGGTGGCCGGGCTGCTGAGCCAGGCCTGCCGCGCCGGGGTGGTGGGGGGGCTGGCCGACTGGTTCGCCGTCACCGCGCTGTTCCGCCATCCGCTAGGGCTGCCGATCCCGCATACCGCGATCCTGCCGCGGCAGAAGGCGCGGCTGGGGGCCGCGCTGGGCCGCTTCGTCGCCACCCATGTGTTCACCGACGCCGACGTGACCGGCGTGCTGCGCCGATTGGACCTGCCGGCGATCCTGCACCGATTCCTGGCCGATCCCGCCGCCGCCCAGCCGGCCGCCGAGGCGCTGGCCGCGACCCTGCCGCGGCTGTTGGCCGCGATCGAGGACGGCCGCGCCCGCCGCCTGGCCGCCCGGCTGCTGCCGCGGGTGCTGGGCGGTCCCGGCGCCGGCCGCGTGGTGGCGCGCGCGTTGCAAAGCCTGGTGGATGGCGGGCGGCACCAGGAGGTGTTCGGCTTCCTGCTGGTCCAGCTGCGCGCCCTGCTGGACGCGAAGGAAGAAGCGCTGCGCACGGCGATCGAGGAACGGGTG
>JAKAZJ010000239.1 GCA_021826565.1 Pseudomonadota bacterium
TGGACTTGCGAGGCGATTCTGCGAGCGCGCGATCCGTTTCGGCGGCACCTGCACCGGCGAGCACGGCATCGGCCTGCACAAGCGCGGCCTGCTGGCGCTGGAACACGGCACGGGGATCGCGGTGATGCGGGCGGTGAAACAGGCGCTGGACCCGCACGGGATCATGAACCCGGGCAAGATGCTGGCCCCGGTCTGACGGGTCGGCAACATCCGGGTTGGACCCTGCGCCCCGGCCCGCGCTACAATGCCCGCACGACGCCCCGTCCCCTACCGCGAGGCCCCAGTGCTCACAGAGCGCGAAACGGTTCGTTTCCTGACTGCCACCCAGGATGTCTGGCTACGCCATTTCCCTGCCCTGCACCGGCGGGCACAGTGGCATCTGGTCAGTCATCTCGCGGTGCGCGCGCGGACCGGTGCCGCGCTCGGCGAGATGTACGGCCTGGTCAAGCAGGTGTTCCTGCTCGATGACGCCACCGTACGCGAACGCATCGGCGAACTGCGCGCGCTTTCGCTGTGCACCCTGGACCCGGCCGACGCGCCCCTGACCGCGCGCACCGTGGTGGTGCCGACACCGGCGTTGTTCGCCCAATACGATCTCTATCTGCGCGATGTCGGGGTCCGCCTGCTGACCCTTGGCGCGGCGCTGGCCGGATTGCGTGCAACCAGCGCGGTCGCGATCGATCCGCCTGGGCGCGCCGCGCTGCTCGCCGCGGTGGAGACGGCGCAGGAAACCTGGCTCACCGGCGCCGAACAGGTGTTCGAGGCCGCGGGCCTGTCGCGCGCGCGGCGGATCGATGCGCGGCGGCATCTGCTATCGGTTTCCCACAGCACCTTGCTGCTGATGGCGCTGGAGCAGAAATTCACGGTCGCGAAGCCGGCCGCCGAGGAAGAAGACGGGCTGCTCGCCGACCAGATGGCCGCCGTCCTGCTGGGCGCGATCAAGCAGAATTTCCAGACCACCCGCGATCATCTGGCGTTCCTGATGCGCATGGGGCTGATCGAGCGCCGCCCGGGGCGCGCGCTGCGCGTCGGCCTCGCTGCCGCGGCCGAGGCGCCGTTCGCCGCCGCGCTGGCCGAGTCCGGCACCGCGCTGGCTCGCCAAGCCGAGGAATTATCGCGCCGCGGCGGCCCGGTGGACGGCACCGGGCTCGCCCATATCGTCCTGCCCGATATCGCCGAGACCTCGGCCGCGCTGGTCATCACCGGCCCGGGCGATCCGCCGCCCCGGATCGAACTCGGCGAGGAACCGCTGGTGATCGGCCGCGCCCCCGGCGCCGGGTTGATGCTGCCATCGGTGCAGGTCTCGCGCGCGCATTGCCGGCTGGAGCTGTCCGACGGCGCGGTGCTGGTCACCGACCTCAATTCCACCAACGGCACCTTCATCGATGGCACGCGGGTATCCGGGACCGCGCCGCTGGAGCCGGGATCGGTGCTGCGGATCGGGCCGTATCGCCTGAGTATCCCCGATAGCCTGCCCGAAGGCACGATCCGCGCCGAGCGGACCGGCACGCTGCGTCGGCGTGTCCCAGGGGACGTCCCGGGGGACGTTCCGGGGGGCGTGCCAGCGGGCGTTCCGGCGGGCGTTCCGGGGGGCGTTCCGGGGGGCGTTCCACGACGCATGTCAGGCGACAACCCAGGCGACGACCAGAACTCCTGAACGAAACAGGAAACTCCGGGAAATCCCGGGGGACTTCCCTCGAATCACGAAGGGCCTGATCCGCCGGAAATCCCCGCCACCTCTTCCTGTATGCAACGCCGAATACCCGCGATACCACTGCGTCCGTCCCGATCCCCAACGGGACGCTGGCCGCCCCGCAATGGGGCCCCCAAAGCCAGGTCGAGCAGCGGAGCGGCCGTCTCGCCCCTCGGGCGGCCGCTCCCTGTCGGCACCGGGTCGCGACGGGCATGTCCAGGCTCCCCAGCCAAAACCCGGCGCACGAACTTCCCCAGGTTCGTCATGGCACGCCCGGTGCCGTTCATTTTTTCCGCTCGCGCGAAATTGTTCGGCCCACGTCGCGCATCGGCTCCTGGATGCCACCATGCTGCCATCGGGGCCCCGCAATCGTGCGGCGCAGAAATATGGTTGTAACGTTCCCCGGAGTAACCATGCCGCCGGCGACCTCCGACTCCAGGCGAGACCTCGTATGCCCCTTCCCTCCCCGTCGCGCGCGGGCCGTGCCTTGAGTCTCGGCTTGCGCGGGGCGGTGTTCGCCGTCCTGACGATCGTGATGGCTGCGCTGCTGGCCCGTCATCTGGTGGAAACGGGGCAATCGGTCGATCGGCTGGCGCGCGCCGAACTGACCGCCACGGCCACCGCCGCGGCACGCGGGGCGGATGCCGAGTTGGCCCGATTCGCCGATCGCGCCGGGCGCATCACGCCCGCCGATCTGCGCGGCGACCGGCTGGGGCTGACCGCGCGCCTGCTGCACTTGCAGATTGCCGCGCCTGGGATGCACGAGGTGTTCGCCGCCTCCGCGTCCGGTACGCTGATCGCCGCCTCCGATCCGCTGCCGGAGCGGACGCCGGACCTGTCCGCGCGGGCCTGGTTTGGCCACGCCCTGGCGGCCCATGCGCCCGGGATCGGCTTGGCGCTGGCGCGGCCCGGCTGGTCGCGCCCGGGGCCGACGCTGCTTCTGACCCTGCCGGTGCGCGACGCGACCGGCCAGGCCGTCGGGATGGTGGGCGCGCTGGCGGCACCGCGCTGGGCCGCTTCCCTGCTTGCCCGGGCGCCGCTTGCCCATGGCGCCAGTCTGCGCCTGATCGCGCGTAACGGGACCGTGCTTGCGCGCGCCGGCGGCGGCGGCGCGATCGCCGCGCCGGCCGGCTGGTCCAGCGTGCCGGCCGAAACGATCGCCCGCATCGCGCTGCGCGCCGTTCCGCCGGTGCTGACCGTCAGCCAGACGCTACACGGGGCCACGGCGTCGGTGCGGGCCAGCTTGTCGCGCACCGCCGCCTGGGCCGCGTTCTGGCCGCTGCTACGCGGCAGTGTCGCCGGCGCGGCGCTGGAATTCCTGGGGCTTTGGGTGGTGTTCGGGCTGCTGCTGCTCCGCCGCGGCACCCCGCGCCCGACCCAGGGCGCTACCGCGGCGCGCCTCGCTCCGATCGCCGGCATCGTGCCGCGTCCTGCGGCCTCCCCGCCCGCCCCGCACGACCCCGCCATCGCCGAAATCGCCACCTTGGCCCGCGCCGAACAGGCCGAGTCGGCACTGGCCGACGCCCGGCGCACGCTCGCCGCCACCCGACGCGACCAGGAAACCGCGCTGGCCGCGATCGGCCACGACATGCGCACGCCGATGCAAAGCGTGCTGGGGATCTGCGACCTGCTGCTGGACGGGGCGCTGGAGGACGAGCAGCGCCGCTGGGTGGAACAGCTGCGCGCCAGCGGCGGCGCGCTTCTTGCGCTGCTCAACGGGTTGCTGGCGATCGCCGGCGGCGCGGCGGCGGCCATGGAGGCGGCTGATCTGTCCGAGCTGCTGACCGGCCCCACCACGCTGTTTGCCGCCGAAGCCGAGCAGCGCGGCCTGACGCTGACGGTCCGGATCGACCCGGCGCTGTCTGGCACCTGGTCTGTGGATGGTGCGCGGCTGCGCCAGATTGTGGTGAACCTGCTGGCCAACGCCGTCGCCCGCACCCGCGCCGGCGAGGTGACCTTGTCCGCCGTCCCCGAGCCCGGCGCGTCGGCGATTCGCATCACCGTCGCCGACACCGGCCCCGGCATCGCCGCCGAGGACCAGGCCCGCATCTTCGAGCGCTTCGAGCGCGCCGACGGCGTCCCCGGCACCGGGCTGGGCCTCGCCCTCTGCCGCGAGAACGCCGCGGCGATGGGCGCCGCGCTGACCCTGGACAGCACCCCCGGCGCGGGCGCGCGCTTCACCCTGATCTGCCCGGCCGAGCGGATGCCCGAGGATGCCCGCCACCACGCCTTCGCCGGGCGCGGCGCGCTGATCGTCGGCTTGCCGGAGAGCCCACGCGGGGCGCTGGCGGTGCAGCTGGAAGCGCTGGGCTTCGCGGTGGAGACCGCGCCGGATGGGTATCTGGGCCTCGCTTTGGCCGAACGCGCGGTGGCGCGGTCCGGCGTGCTGGACGTGGTGGTGCTGGATTTCGCGATGTGCGGCATGGCACCGGAAGCGTTCTGCCTGCGGCTGCGTGCCTCCGGCTTCGGCCGCTCCCTGGCCCTGATCGGACTGGCCGAGGACCCGCAGGCGGATCGCCCGACGGGAATGGACACAGTGCTGCGCCGGGGCGCACGCGCGGGCGAGGTGGCCAACGTGGTCGCCCGCCTGCTGGCCGACCAGCCGGCGTTGTCGGCGCTGCTGCCCTCGCCCATGAGCTCCGGCGTCGGCGGACGGGTGCTGGTGGTCGAGGACGATGAGACCAACCGTGCCCTGCTCTGCGCCGCGCTCACGCGCAACGGATTCACCGTGTTCCCGACCGCAACCGGGGAGGAAGCGGTGCGCATGGCCGAGCATGACGGGCTGGACGCGGTGCTGTTGGACCTGATCCTGCCCGGGATCGACGGGCTGGAGACAGCGCGCCGCATCCGCGCCCTGCCCGGCCGCGCCAGCGCGATCCCGATCGTCGC
>JAKAZJ010000240.1 GCA_021826565.1 Pseudomonadota bacterium
AGGAAGGGCTGGATATCGGCTTCGGACAGGGGGAGGCGGGGGGGACAGCCATCGATGACGCAGCCGATGGCGGGGCCGTGACTTTCGCCCCAGGTGGTGACGCGGAAGAGATGGCCGAAACTGTTATGGGACATTTCGGGCCGGGCCGGGGACGGCGACGCAACGACAGCGTGGCTTCGTGGCGGAAGCGCCGTGCGCGCCGCTTTTTCCCCGGGGGGTTCGGGGCGACCCGACAGTTCCGGCGGCGGATTCCGGAGCGCCGTGCCGGATCATGACGTTCGTGTGATTTTTTTCGTTCACGAGCAGGTCACAAGCAGACCGCGCCTTTCCTGGCTTTCTGCCCGGGTCAGGCCCCGGGTCCGGCCCCGGGTCCGGCCCCAGGTCCGGTGAGATCGGGCGCGTTGGGGTTTTTCATGCCGACGGTGTTGTATCCGGCATCGAGGTAATGGATTTCGGCGGTGCAGCCGGAGGAGAGGTCGGACAGGAGATAGAGCGCGGCGCCGCCGACTTCCTCGAGGGTGATGTTGCGGCCGAGGGGGGAATTGTGCCGCACCCAGGTGAGGATATAGCGGAAATCACTGATGCCGTTGGCGGCGAGGGTGCGGAGCGGCCCGGCGCTGATGGCGTTGACGCGGATATTGTCGGGCCCGAGATCGGCCGCGGCGTAGCGGACCGAGGCCTCGAGCGCGGCCTTGGCGACGCCCATGACGTTGTAATGGGGCACGACGCGCTCGGCGCCGAGATAGGAGAGGGTGAGCATCGCGCCGCCATTGGGCATCAGCCTCGCGGCGCGGCGGCAGACGGCGGTGAAGGAATAGCAGGAGATATCGAGCGCCTGGCGGAAGGCTTCCCGGGGGGTGTCGATGTAGCGGCCGCGGAGATAGGCCTTGTCGGCGAAGCCAATGGCATGGACCAGGAAATCGATGCTGCCCCATTCGCGCCCGATATGGTCGAAACAGGCGTCGATGGCGGCATCGTCGCCGACGTCGCACGGGACCAGCAGGGAGGCGCCGATGCTCTCGGCGAGCGGGCGGACCCGCTTCTCGACCGTATCCCCGACATAGGAGAAGGCGACCTCGCCACCCTGGGCGGCCACCGCCTGGGCGATGCCCCAGGCGACCGAGTGGTCGTTGGCGACGCCCATGATGAGGCCGCGCTTGCCCTGCATGAGGGTGCCGCGGGCGGGCAACGCCGATGTCGCGGATTTGGGCGGGAGGGTGTTGGCGGTGGCGTCGGGCATGGTGGGGCTTCCGCAATTCGCTTTCATGTTCGGGTCTCGCACGGCAACGCGACAGGGTTCAAGGGCCGCGGTGCCGCTGGCGGCGGAAGCTGGTGGCGCGACGGGGCGTGAGACTGGCGGAAGCCGAAGCGACACGCCATGATGGGAAGCGATGCCGCGCGCCACGAAACGATCCCGAATCGAGAGCGAAACGATGGCGCGGCCGGCCGAGGGCGGGCTGATTGGCCTCGACACGGACGGGGCGATCGGCTGGGCGCGGTTTCCCGATGCGCCGGCCGAGATGGTGCGGGTGGTGTTGAAGGCGGGCGGGGCGGAGGTGGCGCGGACAGTGGCCAACCGCTTCGGCGACCCGCGAATCGAGACTCTGACCGGGCCGGGGGTGGCGGGATTCGTGACGCACCTGGAACGGCTGCCGGCCTGCCCGGTGCCGTTTCAACTGACCGCGCACGTGGCGGAGGATGACGCGCCGCTGGGCGCGGCGTTGCCGGTGCGCAATGACGCGGAACTGGCGGCGCTGATGGGGCGGGCGACGCGGGGCGAGATACAGGGACATCTGGACAGCCTGCACGCGGGATATGTGCATGGCTGGGCGCGGGATGAGGCGAACCCGGGTCTGTCGGTGCGGGTGGAGGTGCTGGACGGCGCGGTGGTGGTGGCGTCGGGGCTGGCCAACCGGCTGCGCGAGGATCTGCGCGCGGCCGGACTGCATACGGGGCTTTATGGGTTTTCGATTCCCCTGCCGGCGGTATTGCTGGATGGCCGCACGCATAGCCTGACCGCATGGGTGGTGGGGGCGGATACGCCATTGCCCGGCGGGCCGGTGGCGTTTGGCCCGAGCACGGCGGTGGCGCTGATGCACGAGGTGGCCGGGTTGCGCGAGGAGGTGGCGCGGCTGGCGGCGCTGGTGGATGGGCTGGTGGCGCCGGATGGGGTGGCGCAGCGGCGGATGATGCAGATGCTGGCCGAGCGGGTGGCGGCGTTCGGGGAAATTCAGCGCGAACAGGGCGAGCGCGAAATGGCGGCGCTGCGCGCGATGGTGCTGGCGCTGGCCGGACGGGCGGAGGCGGAAGCGGCGGCGCGCGGGACGGATGCCAGGGCAACGAAGCGCCGGCGCTGAGCCGGTATCGGGGCGGGCAGGCCGCGCCGGAGCGGCGCGGCCGGGGCTGGTGGTGATGACGCCGCTGCCGCCGGCGCGGACCGGCATTGCCGATTACAGCGCCGACCTGCTGCGCGAACTGGCGCCCCGGTATGACATCGTGGCGGTGACCGATGTGGGGGCGGCGCCGAGCCCCGCCCCCCTGCCCTGCGCGGTGAGCGATATTTTGCGCTACGCGGCGCGGAACGACTGGCACGACCTGCCGCATGTCTACATGCTGGGGAATAACCCGGACCATCTCTACATGCTGGGGCCGATGGCGGCGCGGCCGGGGCTGGTGGTGCTGCACGACCCGGCGCTGCACCATCTGCTGGACTGCGCGACCGCGGCGCTGGGGGATGCCGAGGGATATTGCCAGGCGCTGGCCGCCGAATACGGCAGGCCGGGCGCGGTGCTGGCGGCGCAGTGGCGGCAAACCGGCCTGCGCGACCGGGCGATGGTGGGCGGCCTGCCGATGCTGCGCCAGGTGCTGGGGCCGGCGCGCGGGGTGGTGGTGCATTCCCATTATGCCGCGTGGCGGGTGCGGACGCAGGTGCCTGAGGCACAGGTGCACGTGGTGCCGCACCTGGCGCAGCGGCCGGTGGCGGCGCCGGACCCGGCGGGGCTGCGCGCGGAACTGGGCATTCCGCCCGATGCCGTGGTGTTTTTGTCGTTGGGGTTCGTGTCGCACATCAAGCGCATCGACACGGCGTTGCGGGCGCTGGCGCGGATTGCGCGGCGGCTGCCGAATTTCCGCTACGTGATCGCGGGGGAATTGCGGCCCGAGGAAATCGATGTGACGCGGATGGCGGCGCGGCTCGGACTTTCGGCGCAGGTGGTGACCACGGGGTACCTGGACGCGGCGGCGCTGGGCTCGGCGGTGGCGATGGCGGACGTGGTGATAAACCTGCGCCACCCGGTGGGGGGGGAGACCTCGGGCACGCTGATACGGGCATTGAGCGCGGGGGCGTGCGTGGTGGTGGTGGATGACGGGCCGTTTGCGGAAATACCCGAGGGGGCGGCGGTGAAACTGGCCTGGGGCCCCGCGATCGAGGGGGATCTGGCGGACGCGCTGCTGCGCCTGGCGGTGAGCCCCGAGATGCGGCGCGGCATTGGCGCGCGGGCGGCGGCGGATGCGGCCTGGCGGTATGCGCCGGCGCGGGCGGTGGCGGGGTATACGGCGGCTTTGGCGGCGATGGCGGCGGCGCCCGCCAAGCCATGGCGGCGGCGCGTGGCGCTGTGCGACCGGGTGGCGCAGGCGGCGGCGTGTGACGCACCGCTGTGGATGGCGGTGGGGGCGATGCCGGGGTTCGCGACGCCAGGGGTGGTGCTGGCGGCGGCGGAAGACGCGGACATGGCGGCGCTGGCCAGGCTGGGGCACCGGCCGGTGCGCCTGCGGCTGCGCGGGGCGGAGAGGGTGGCGCCGCGCGGCGCCGATGCGGTGCTGGTGGTGGTGACCGCCGACGGGGACGGGCCGGAGGACGCGGCGCTGCTACGACGGCTCAACGCGGCACTGGCGTTCGATGGTGTGGCGGTGGTGGAACTGCGTGGCCTTGCGGCCGGGGCGCGGGACCTGGCCAGCCGGGCCGCGGGGCCGGACCTGCTGGCGGCGATGGGGTTCGTGGTCGAGGCGGTTTACGCGGCGCCGGACGTGACCGGCGCGGCACCGGCGGCGCCGGGCCTGGTGTGGCGGGCGCGCAAACGCAGCGAACCCTGGCCGGCCGAGACCTGGGAGGCGGCGGGTGCGGGCTGAGCCGGCAGGAGATTTTTTGGCCGCGGCACGGGCGGTGGCGGGCGCGACGCGCCTGCTGGTGGCGAGCCTGCCGGCGCAACCGCGGGCGGGGATGGGGGGGCAGCTGGAATTTCTACACCCGACCGAGCCCCTGCATTGGCGCGAGGCGGAGCCGCCGGTGGTGCTGGCGGCGACGGACGCGGAGGTGACCCGCCCGGCGCCGGCGATCTGGCCGGGAAGCGCTCCGCCGGCGCGACTGCGGTGGCGGCGGGTGGATTTTCTGTATCCCGACGCGGCGGTGCTTGGCCTTGGCGACCTGCGCGCGGCGCCGGCGCTGCTGGCGGGCGCGGCCGAGATGTTGCGGCGGCAACGGCCGGTGGTGGTGATGGATGGGCGCGGCGCGGCGCGGCTGCGGGACGCGGCGCGGGCGATGTTGCCGGAGGGGTATGGTGTTTCGGCAG
>JAKAZJ010000241.1 GCA_021826565.1 Pseudomonadota bacterium
GCGGTGCCCGAGCCCGCGTCGGCCTCCAGCGAGGCGGCGGATGTGAAGCACGCCGCCTGATCGCTCAGGCGGCCGACGCCGACAGCACCTCGATCAACGAATATTCGGCCGGTCCCTCGGGATAGTAGCCGACGCTACATACCCACGAACCGAGGCGTCCGCTTTTCCTTGAACGCCGCGACGCCTTCCTTGTGGTCGGCGGTCTCGTGCAGCTGCGCCTGGGCCAGCGCTTCGTAATCCAGGAACTCGGTCAGTTCCGGCCCCACGGCGCGGTCGAACATGCGTTTCGCAAGCCCCATGGCGAAGCCCGGCCCGTCCGCGTACTCCGCCGCCAGCGCGCCGGCGCGGGCGGCCAGTTCCGCCACCGGCACCACAAACTCCGCCAGGCCCAGGCGCAGGGCTTCTTCGGCGCCGATCACCCGGCCCGAGAACGCCAGTTCCTTGCCCCGCGCCGGCCCCGCGCGGCGGGCGAGGAACCAAGCCAGCCCGCCATCGGGCGCGAGGCCGATGCGGCGGAACGTGGCGCCGAAGCGGGCATCCTCGGCCGCCATGATGACGTCGCAGGCCAGCGCGTAGCTCCAGCCCACGCCGACCGCCACGCCGGTCACGGCGGCAATGATCGGCTTTTCAATCGTATGCAGCAGGCGCACCACCTCGTGACTGCCGCGCTGCATCCGCTGGCGGCCGGCGCGCAGGGATCGCTCGTCGCCCATCTTGCCTACGTCGGCGCCGGCGCAGAAATGCGGCGCGGTCCCGGTCAGGATCGCCGCGCGGATCGCATCGTCGTCGCGGATGCGGTGCAGGTGGGACACCAGGCCCGCGCGCATCTCGACCGTCAGCGCGTTCATCCGTTCGGGGCGGTTCAGCACCAGGCGGGCCACCTTGCCCTCGACGATCAGCTCCACCGACATCGCGTATCCTCCGTTTGCGCGCCGAGTGAAGCCGGTTGACCCCGCGCCCGCAAGCCGCCAGCCTCTGACGCGACCCAGGCTTTGGCGCGATGCAGGAGGGGACGATGGCGCGACCGTTCGAAGGGATCAGGGTGATCGACATCACCCACGTGCTGGCGGGGCCTTTCGCGGCCTATCAGCTTGGCGTGCTGGGCGCGGATGTGATCAAGGTGGAACAACCCACCGATCCCGATCAGAGCCGTGGGTCGGGCACCGACGCGGCGCTGAACCGCGCGCAGATGGGCACCGGGTTTCTCACCCAGGGGTCGAACAAGCGTGCCATCACGGTCGATCTGAAAACCGCGGCGGGGGTGGAGATCGTGCGCAAGCTCGCCGCTGGCGCAGATGTGTTCGTGGAAAACTACCGCCCCGGCGCGTTCGAGGCGTTGGGCCTGGGCTATGACGCCCTGGCGGCGCTGAATCCGCGGCTGATCTACGCGTCGTTCTCCGCCTTCGGTCAGGGCGGACCGCGGCGCGAGCACACGGCGTACGACCACGTGATCCAGGCCACGTCCGGGATCATGGCGATGACCGGGACCGAGGCGGTGCATCCGATCAAGTTCGGCTCGCCGGCGATCGATTACGCCACCGGCACGATGGGCGCGTTCGCGCTGTCGGCCGCCCTGTTTCAGCGCGAGCGCACCGGCCGCGGGCAGCGCATCGACATGGCGATGCTGGACGTGGCGATGATCCTGATGGCGTCGCACCTGACCGGGTTCCTGCGCAACGGCAAGCACCCGAAGCCGCATGGCAACAAGCAGCCGCACGCGACCAACTCGGCCTACGCCACCAAGGACGGCGCCCTGGTGATGCTGGGCGCGTCCAATCTGCGGCAGCAGAAGCGACTATGGACGGTGCTGGAACGCCCCGACATGATCAAGACCAGCAATGAGGCCCGCGACGCCGATCGCGCGCACGAGGAAGCCGCGCTGAACCAGATCATGGCCACGCGCTCCGCCGCCGAGTGGGAAGACTATCTGCAAGCCCGCCACGTCCCCGCCGCGCGGGTGCGACGGATGGAGGAAGCACTGGCCGACCCGCAACTCGCGTCCCGCGGCGTGCTGCACCGCCATGACGGCGCGCAGGGGGTGACGGGGGGATTCACCGTCCCGCTGGCGGCATTCAAATTCGCGCATGACGGGCCGCGCATCGACACGCCGCCGCCGGCGCTCGGTGAGCATACCGATCAGGTTCTGGGCGAACTCGGCTATTCCGCAACCGATATCGCGCGGCTGCGCGCAGATGGAGTGATCTGACCATGGAATTAGGGCGTTTGGGCGCATGGTATCCGGTGGACCGGCTGGACGCGGCGGGTATCCGCGCCTTCGTCGCCACGGTGGAGCGGCTGGGCTATGATACATTGTGGTATCCGGAATCGCGCGGCTATGAATCGCTGTCTCTGGCCGGGTTCATGCTGGGGGCTTCGACAAAGCTGAAGCTGGGGTCGTCGATCGCCAGCATCTATGCGCGCGATGCATTCACCGCCGGACGCGGGCTGGCGAGCCTGCGCGGTTTGTACGGGGACCGATTCATCCTGGGCCTCGGCGTCAGCCATGTGCCGATGGTGGAGGGCGTGCGCGGCCACGACTACGCCAAGCCTGTGCCGGCGATGCGCGCCTATCTGGACGGGATCGAGCGCGCGTTGGGCGCCGAGGCGGAGGCCGCGCCGATCGCGCTCGCCGCGCTCGGCCCGCTGATGCTGAAACTGGCCGGCGCGCGCACCCGTGGCGCGCTGCCATACAACGTGACTCCCACGCATACCGCCGAGGCGGCCAGGCTGCTGGGTCCGGGAAAATGGCTGGCGGTGGAACAGAAAGTCTGCCTGGAAACCGATCCCGTCCGCGCTCGTGCGCTCGGTCGGGCCGAGCTGGCGCGCTACATGCGCCTTGATAACTACCGCAACAATTGGCTTCGCACCGGCTTCACCGAAGCGGAGTTGGAAGACGGTGGCTCGGATCGGTTCATCGATGCGATGGTGCTGTGGGGCGACGCCGCCACTATCATGCGCGGCCTGCGCGCGCATTTCACCGCCGGTGCGACCCATGTCTGCATCCAGCCGGTCCATGCCGAGGGCGATTTCGCCGCCCGCGACGCCACGCTGACCGCGCTGCGCGAAACCTGACCGCGATGGCGTTCCCGTTTCTGTTCCTGCCGCCGCAGACCGATACCGCGCGCAACTTCGCCGCGCGCCTGGCCACGGCGGTGCCGCAAGCACGCGTGATTCTGGCCGAGACCGATGCCGCGGCCGAAGCGGAGATTGCCACCGCCGAGGCCGCGTTCGGTACCATCGCCCCCGCCTTGCTGGCGCGCGCGGCGCGGTTGCGCTGGCTGCAGGCGCCCCAGGCCGCCCCTCCGGCCGGTTATTACACGCCGGAACTGATCGCCCATCCCGTGACGGTCACCAATTTTCGCGGCATCTACAACGATCACATCGCCGCCCATATTCTGGCTTATGTCCTGGCGTTCGCGCGCGATTTTCACACCTATCTGCCGTTGCAGGCGCGGCGTGAATGGCGGCCGCGGCCGCTGGATACCGGCGTCATCCACCTGCCTGATGCCACCGCGCTGATCGTGGGGCTGGGCGGGATCGGGGCGGAGGCGGCGCGGCTGCTGGCCGCGTTCGGCGTGCGCGTGGTCGCCACCGACGCGCGTCGTGACGACATTCCGTCCGGGGTCGCCGAACTGCATCCGCCCGAAGCGCTGGACCGGTTGTTGGGAGCCGCTGATTTCGTGATCCTGACGGTCCCGCACACGCCGGCTACCGAGGGTTTCATGGATCGCGCCCGGTTTCGTCGGATGAAACCGGGTGCGTTCTTCATCAATATCGGCCGTGGCCGCACCACGCGGCTGGACTGCCTGGCCGACGCGCTGCGGGCGGGAGAACTGGCCGGCGCCGGGCTCGACGTGTTCGAGACCGAACCGCTGCCGGCCGATCATCCGTTATGGACGCTGCCCGGCGTGTTGATCACGCCGCACACCGCTGGCTACGGGCCGGAGCTGGACGAACGCCGGTTCGCGATCCTGGCCGCCAACGCGCGTGCCTTCGCCGCCGGCGGCGCGCTGCGCAACGTGGTCGACAAGGCGGGATGGTTCTGAGCGGGGTTCGGAGCGCGCAGCCCGCGGCACCGACAAGGCGCGCCTGATCTGCCGAAGACCTGGACCGACCACCCGGCCCGGATGGCAGGCGGCGGCGCATGTGCCCGACGGGACCGCCTTCGCGACCAAGCCTCGCCTCGCCGTCAGGATGATCGAGCGGGCGATCGCGGTAGGCGTGCCATTCGCCTGGGTTGCGGCCAATAGCGTCTATGGTGTCGGCGAGGTCGAGGCGGCGTTGCGTCGCGCCGGCAAGGGCTATGTGCTCGGGGTCAATTCCACTCACCAATTCCGGTCCTGGCAAAGCAAGCCGCCGGTCGCCGGCACGGCGGAAGAGATCGCAGGCCGTGTCGATCCGTCGCGATGGCAACGCCTGTCCGCAGGCGACGGCACGATGGGCGCGCGGCTGCACGACTGGGTATATTGCGAACTGGCCGACCTCGATGCCCGCGAATACGACGCTGCGCGCACCGGGCTGTGGACGCGCGGCCTGCTGATCCGCCGCAACCT
>JAKAZJ010000242.1 GCA_021826565.1 Pseudomonadota bacterium
ATCGCGCCGCGGCTGGATCGCGAGCTGGGCCACCGGAATCGTGGCATCCGGCCAGGCGAGGAGCAGCGGCACCCACGCGCCGTGATCCAGCCCGCGCGCCGGATCGATCGCCGCCGGCAGGCCGGCGGCGTCCAGCAGCGCCGCGGCGCGCGCGGCCAGCGCCGGCGCGCCCGGGGCAGGATAGCGGCAGGCGTACAGCGCGGGTGGGAAGCCGTAGAAATCATGGATGGTTTCGTTGCGTTCCGGCGCGCTGAGCGCGGGGCCGCGGGTCAGCCAATGCGCCGAGGCCATCAGGATCGCGCGCGGACGCGGCAGGGTGGCGGCCAGTCCGGCCAGGAACCGGTGCCCGGGCGTATCGGTCAGGACGGTCATCGGCGAGCCGTGGCTGACGAAGATCGGGGCGAGCATGGTGCAACCTCCGGTGGGTCAGGTGGGGAGCAGCGCGAGCAGCGGCGCCAGCTGCGTGGTCAGCACGCCATCGGGCTTCTGCAATTCCAGGACGATCGTGAAATGATTGGCCGCGGCCACCGGGATCAGCGCGCCGGGTGCGTGCGCGCGCGCACGGGCGGCGTGCAAGGCGCGGCTGTCGGCGACCAGCGGCGGCAGCTCGGCGGTGCCGTAGGCGATCGCCAGCGGCTTGTTCACGACCGGCAGGCGCAGCGGCGAGAGGGTGGCGATTTCCGTATCGGACAGCATCAGTTTCTGATTGAGCTCGGTGTCGCGGAGCGGACCGAGTTCGAACACGCCGGAGATGGCAAGCCCCGCGGCCACCGCCGGGTGACCCAGCAGCAGCGCGGTCAGATGCCCGCCGGCGGACCAGCCGGACAGCACGATCTTCCCGCCGATCCCATGCGCGGGGCCGTTGGCCGCCAGCCAGGTCAGCGCGGCGGTGATCTCCTCGGCGATCTCGGTCAATGAGGCATCGGGGGCCAGGGTGTAGCCGGGGACCGCGGCGGACCAGCCGCGCGCATAGGGGCCTTCCATCAGGCAGGCGAATTGCTCGCGCGAATTGCGCTGCCAGTAGCCGCCATGGATGAACACCAGGCACGGGGCAGCGGGATCGGCGGCGCGGAACAGGTCGATCTTCTGGCGCGGACCGGGGCCATAGGGGATATCGAGCTGTTCCGGATGGGCGGCGCGGAACGCGGCGGAGCGGGATGCGCGTGCGGCATTCAGCGCCGCGCTGTCGGCGACGGCGTTGGTGTTGTCGTAGGCGGCGTCGCGGTCCGCGTGCGACAGGCGGCCCCAATGACGGAGAAGATCGGGGTGGAGAGGATCGCGATCGGGGTGGTCCATGCGGCGGCTCCGTGCTGCGCCGGCAGCGGTATCATGGGGCGCGGCCGGCGACCACCGGGGTTTGCGGGGAGGGCGGGCCGAGCGCAGGTTGCGCGTCGAAACAGGCCGCGCGCAGGTTGCGCGTCGAGACAAAAAGGAGACCGCCATGACCGATGTCATCCGGGCCGGCAGCCGCGCCACGCGCATTGCCGCGGCCGCGCAGTTCACCGGGGCCGTGTTCAACGACGAGATCATCGCACCCACCGCGCCGTCGCGGCTGCGGGCGTCGCTGGTCAGTTTCACGCCCGGCGCGCGGACCGCCTGGCACAGCCATCCGGTGGGGCAGACGCTGTATTGCGTGTCCGGCATCGGGCGGGTGCAGTTCGCGGGCGGGCCGGTGCGGGCGCTGTTCCCGGGCGATACCGTGGCGATCCCGCCGGATATGCGGCACTGGCATGGGGCGGCGCCGGACCGGATCTTCGCCCATGTCGCGATGTCGGAACAGACCGCCTCGGGCGGATCCACGCAGTGGTTCGAGCACGTGTCGGACGCGGAGTATGGCGCCGCGCCGGCGTGATCCTGACGTGGCTGGCCGCCGCCGGCGCGGCGGGTGGGGCGGCACAGGCGCTGGCCGGGTGGCGCGCGGTGGCGCGGTTTGCCGCGCGGCCGCGTCAGGTGCCGGCGCATCGCCCGCCGGTGACGGTGCTGAAGCCGTTGCATGGCGACGAACCGGGGCTGGAAGCGGCGCTCGCCGGCCTGTGCGCGCAGGAGTACCCCGCGTTTCAGGTGGTGTGCGGCGTGCAGGACCCGGCCGACAGCGCGATCCCGGTGGTGCGGCGGGTGCAGGCGCGGTTTCCCGGATGCAGCCTGACCCTGGTGGTGGACCCGACGCCGCATGGCGCCAACCGCAAGGTTGGGAATCTGATCAACATGCTGCCGGCGGCGCGGCACGCGGTGCTGGCGATCGCCGATTCGGACCTGCATGTGGCCCCGGACTGGCTGGACCGGCTGGTCGCGGCGCTGGCCGACCCCGCGGTGGGGCTGGTGACCAGCTTGTATGCCGGGCGGCCCGCGTCGGGGTTGCTGGTGCAGCGGATCGGGGCGGAGGCGATCTCGCATGGCTTCCTGCCCGGGGCGCTGCTGGCGCGCGCGCTGGGGCGGCGCGACTGCCTGGGGGCGACCATGATGCTGCGGCGCGAGGTACTGGCGCGGATCGGCGGGCTGGCGGCCCTGGTGGACCATCTGGCCGACGATAACGTGCTGGGCCAGAAGGTCCGGGCGCTGGGGCTGGACGTGGCGCTGGCCGACACCGTCCCGCTGACCACCGTGGCGGAGGGCGGCTGGGGCGCGTTGTGGCGCCATGAACTGCGCTGGGCGCGCACGATCCGGGCGCTGGCGCCGGGGTCCTTCGCGGCGTCCGGGCTGCAATACGGGCTGGTCTGGGGCGCGGTGTGCGTGGCGCTGGCCGGCGGGGCGGGGTGGAGCTGGGCGGTGCTGGGCGCGGCCTGGGTGGCGCGGGCGGCGGCGGGCCGGGGGATCGACCGGGTTTTGGGGCTTCCTCTTGCGTTTTCGGCCCCGCTCTGGCTTCTGCCGGGGCGCGAGCTTATGTCAGCCGCCGTATGGCTGGCCGCCTTTGCCGGCAACCGGGTGGAATGGCGCGGTCAGCGTCTGTCCGCCGCCCGCCCCTGAACCATCGGAATCCGTGCTGCCATGATGAAGACGTTGTTCCTGCACCCGCCCTCGTTCGACGGGTTCGACGGCGGGGCCGGGTCGCGCTACCAGGCGCGACGCGAGATCCGCTCGTTCTGGTATCCCACCTGGCTCGCGCAGCCGGCGGCGCTGGTGGAAGGCAGCCGGCTGATCGACGCACCGCCGGCGGGGACCGGGCTGGCCGAGGTGCTGGCGGCGGCGCGGGGCTACGAGCTGTGCGTGATGCATACCTCCACGCCGTCCTTCGCGTCGGATGTGAAGGTGGCGCAGGCGCTGAAGGATGCGAATCCGGGGCTGAAGATCGGCTTCGTGGGGGCGAAGGTCGCGGTGCAGCCGACCGAGAGCCTGGCGCAGGGCGCGCCGATCGATTTCGTGGCGCGCAACGAGTTCGATTTCACCGTGAAGGAAGTTGCCGAAGGGCGCGATCTGGCGACGATCGACGGCATCTCGTTCCGCAACGCGGCCGGGGTGATCGTGCACAACCAGGATCGCGCGGTGCTGGAGGACATGGACCAGCTGCCGTTCGTGACCGAGGTGTACAAGCGGGATCTGCGGATCGAGGATTATTTCATCGGCTATCTGATGCACCCGTACGTGTCGTTGTACACCGGCCGGGGGTGCAAATCCCGCTGCACGTTCTGCCTGTGGCCGCAGACCGTGGGCGGGCATCGCTATCGCGTGCGCTCGCCGGGGCACGTGGCGGAGGAGATCGCGCTGGCGAAGCGGTATTTCCCGCAGGTCCGCGAGTTCTTCTTCGACGACGACACGTTCACGGACAATCTGCCGCGGGCGGAAGCGATCGCGCGCGAACTGGGCAAGCTCGGCGTGGTGTGGTCGTGCAACGCGAAGGCGAACGTGCCGCGCGAGACGCTGAAGGTGCTGAAGGATAACGGGCTGCGACTGCTGCTGGTGGGGTATGAGAGCGGCAACCAGCAGATTCTGCACAACATCAAGAAGGGTATGCGGATCGAGGTGGCGCGGCAGTTCACGAAGGACTGCCACGAACTGGGGATCAAGATCCACGGCACCTTCATCCTGGGTTTGCCGGGGGAATCGAAGGAGACGATCGAGGAGACGATCCGGTTTGCGACCGAGATCAATCCGCATACCATCCAGGTGTCTCTGGCGGCGCCGTATCCGGGGACGTTCCTGTACGATCAGGCGGTACGGAACGGCTGGCTGGACGCGGACCATGCCGAGCTGGTCGATGATCACGGCATCCAGATCGCGCCGCTGCATTACCCGCATCTGTCGCATACCGAGATTTTCGACAATGTGGAGACGTTCTACAAGCGGTTCTATTTCCGGGCACCGAAGATCGCTTCGATTGTGGGCGAGATGGTGCGCAGCCCGCAGATGATGAAGCGGCGGCTGCGGGAGGGCGTGGAGTTCTTCCAGTTCCTGCGGGAACGGCACAAGGCGGCGTAGGGGCGGCTGGAAGGTCTGAAGGCGGCTTTGCGCGCCGGCGTATCCGGTAAACGCCGCCTCGCCCGTTGGCGGGACGGGTCGCGCCCGCTGCTGGCCTGATACGATTCTCCTGGCGGTCGCGTCGGGCG